>NZ_JAAIFP010000009.1:0-132435 GCF_010747435.1 Paenibacillus sp. ALJ109b | reverse complement strand
CGCCGTTACTGGCAAACCGCACTACGTTGCCTCGTTCCTCAGTATGTAGACTCACCTGGATGATATCTTCCTGCCCGCTGCCGAGAAAAGCTTTCACGTCTTCTGGAAACGAAGCGAGAGGCTGATCATAGCGGCTGTTCTGGAGTCTTCCCGTCAGATAGCCTTCCGCACTATTGGCGAGAAAAAAACGAACGTCTGCCACCAGACCGTTATTAGAGTAAACTCGCTGTAAATAGGCTTCAATCCGCTCAGCATCGTTTTGAAGAATGCTTTCAACCCGGGAGAATGCATCTGCCGCTTGATTCTGAGCATTCTCTAACCACTGCTGCAGCAAGACAAGCGTGGTCAACACGCTTAAAATCAGACCCATGAATAACGTGAAAATCGCGTAAGCAATAAATTTGCGGCGGTAGATTTTGATTTGAAAGAAGGAAAACATGCAGCTCTCCTTAGCAGTTGGATTATATTGAGACTTATAGTTTTAACATATAGCTATTTGTCGGACAAATCAATCCGTTATAAGCTTAAATTAAACACAAATGTCTCCAATAAGATTGGAAAACCCGAACGGCCACAACGGCTCCGTTCGGGTTATTGTCGCAAGTTTCAAGAATTATGATTTGAAATATGCGTTGATCTGTTCTTGGGCGGCTTCCATAATCTTATCCAAGCCAGCTTTCTTCAACTCTTCTATAATTTGCGGTATCTTCTGCTCTGGATCGGATGCGCCAGTGATCAACTCATAATTGTATTTGTTCCATACAGCCTTCACATTCGCTACTTCAGTGCCGAGTTCGCTAATATCCAGTGCAAAGCCAAGGATCGAAGATGAAGTGGCTGCTTCATTCAGTTTGCGGACCTGATCCCACTGATCTTCAGGTGCGCCTTTTGTGACAGCCATGTTGAAAAATGTTCCTTGCGTATAGGCCGCCAATGGCCACGAATCCGTTTTCCGTTCAACTGTATTGTCGTTTACATAATCGAAATCGACGCCCTCTTCGCCATAGGCAAGCATATTGCGCAGCTTGGAGTCGGTGTTTATCAGTTCCAGATATTTAAGCGCTTCTTCCTTGTACTTGGAGTTGGCAGAGATTGCGTTCATGGATCCCTGGATTGTGCTGGTTGTATAGATCGGACCCAGAATTTGAACCATGTCGTATTTATCAATACCCGCGGAGATCTGCCAATTCACTTCTGCACCAGGGAACGCCTGCGCACTGAAGAACGGGCGATAAGGGTCAGCCTCGATCTTGGTCGGCGCATCCGGATTGATAATACCGTCCTTATACCATTGATGCATGAGCTTCAGCTTTTCCTGTATATCCGGTTGTTCCAGAACAGAAACGACTGTGCGGGATTCATCTTCGGCCTTGACGCCGATCGGCTGAAAGCCGAGAGTCATATCGTCATAGTCATTAAAGAAACCGTTAATGCCCTCTCCCTGAGTCAAGGACAGTGGATAGAACCCTTTGCCTTCACCAGCCTTGATATCACGGAATGGCTTGTCCAGATCCTGTAGTGTCTTGATGCTGCCGAGGTCGACATTGTACTTTTGAACGAGCGCATCGTCAAACACCCAGTACTGGGTTAATGAAGAATCCTTATACGTTGGAACAGCGTAAATCTTGCCACCAACTTTTGTACCATCCCACACCAATTCTGGGATGTAGCTGTGCAATTCCGGCACCGTGCTTGGCACAAGGTCGGTAATATCCGTGAAAGCACCCATGTTGACCTGTTGACTGTATTTTCCGTTATTCGTAAACATAATGTCGAAAGCTTCACCGGAGTTTACAATCGTATTGATCTTAGTGTCCCAATCGCCCCAACTGGCAACGCGGAGATCGATTTTTACACCAATCTTCTCTGCCGTATATTCGTTTATCTTCTCAATTGCCTTATCAAAATTGGCTGGCACTTGTCCGCCGATCGTCCACCACACCAGCGTAGGTACCTCGCCGGAACCTTCGCCTGCATTCGATCCTGAGTTTTCCGATGGCGTGTTGTTTGACGCGTTATTGTTGTCTGAACCGGAACAACCTGTTAAACCAAAGATAGCCAGCGTTACCACTCCAATCAAAAGCGGAGCTTTCATCCATGCTTTAAACCTTGTCCTCATTCCTCTATTCCCTCCCTTAAGTTAACACGCACCGATCCTGTACAAAATTATGATAAACCTGAAATTTCCAGATTTATTTCGATTTATCCCTTAACTGCACCGACCGTCAAACCGGAGATAAAGTATTTCTGGAAGAACGGGTAAGCCAGAGCAACGGGCAGTACAATAATGATCGCAACAGCCATACGTGCCGATTCTTTGGGCATCGTGGCGACAAGCTCAGCATAGCTTATGCCCATCGTCGAAGCGTTTTTAGCCAGCGCATCAACGTTGCTCATCAGGCTGTTCAGTAGTGCTTGCAGCGAATACAAGCTTTGGTCGTCAATATACAACATCGATTGAAACCAGTCATTCCAGTACGAGAAGCAGAGAAACAGTCCAATCGTCGCTAGAACAGGCAGTGAGATCGGAAGCACGATTGTGAAGAAGATGCGGAATTGACCTGCTCCGTCGATTTCAGCCGATTCGATCAGCCCGTCCGGAATGGTCGTCTTGAAAAAAGTTTTGCAGATGATGACATTAAAGGAGGACACGGCTAAGGGTAGAATTAGCGCCCAGATTGTGTTGCTTAATCCCAACATCGTCGAATTGATGTAATAGCTGGAGACAAGACCGCCGTTAAAAACCATTGGGATGAATACAATCCATGTCAGCAGTCCTTTTAGTTTGAATTGGGGACGGGACAGTGCATAACCCATCGAAGTGGTGAGCAGTACGCCGATCAGCGTGCCTACTACCGTAACGAATACGGAGACTCCGAGTGCACGTATAATCATCGAGCCCTGCTTAACGATATAGTTGTAGGACTCAGCCGAGAATGCCGACGGTAGGAGTTGGTAACCGGTCTCTCGAATGGAAGCCTCGCTAGACAGTGAAATGGATAGCACTACGACGATAGGGACTACGCATAACAAAGCTAAAATGATAAAGATGAGGTGAAAAAAAATGTTTGTTACTTTGCCGACTCGATTAAACTTTTCAAGACCGGAATCGTAGCTTGATTGTGTTGACATCTTATCTTCCTGCCTCCTCTCTAAATCAGTGCGCTTTCTGGATCAACTTTGCGAACGATCCAGTTCGCGAATAGGATCATTCCACAGCCCAGTACAGATTGCATGAAGGCAGAGGCGGACGCCATACCAACCGTCGCGGTTTTGAGTTGTTTGTACACGAGCACATCGACCGTCGTGGTTACGTTGTAGAGAGAATTGGAGTCCCGTGGCACTTGGAAGAACAAACCAAAATCCGTGGAAAAGATGCCTCCGACTGACAGGATAAACATCAGCACAATAACAAATTTCATTAAGGGCAGCGTAATATAGCGTGTCTGCTGCCATTTGTTAGCGCCATCAATGACGGCCGCTTCGTAATAGGTCGAATCCATGCTTGTGATTGTCGCCAAGTAAACAACCATCCCATAGCCGAGACCCTTCCACATGTTCATAAATACAAGGAGATAAGGCCAATAGGATGGTTCCATGTACCAGTTTTTTGGATCCTGGTTGAAATGGGTCAGAACTTGATTGGCTATCCCCTTGTCATAGCTCAGGAATGCCCAAAGCACCGCGGAAACGACAACCCAAGATAGGAAATACGGGAGAAACATCATCGTTTGATAAACCTTGGCTGCCTTGCGGCTGTGCAGCTGTCCAACCATCAATGCAAGTGACACAGGCACGATGATACCCAGAATAATAAAGATCATGTTGTAACCGATTGTATTGCGAATTACGATCCAGACGTCATTCGAACTGAACAGGAATTCAAAGTTTTTGAACCCGATCCAGTCGCTGTTTATAACATTACTAAGAAAATTCCCGTGAATCTTGAAATTCTTGAAAGCGATAATGACACCGAACATCGGCAAGAAGCTGAACAAAATGTACCAGATTGTGGTCGGAAGCACGAGCAGTGTGAGCTCAGTATCATGCTTGCGCCAGCGTGTTCTTACTCTTTTGCGGGTGACTTTTGCTCCCATATCATTCTTCCCTTCTTGTAGAACCTACCCTCGATTAGTTGTAATTCTATGAAAATCGCCAGATGATTCCTAGATCAAAAACGTAAGACAATAGTCAAAAAACAATAGGTTTCCGTATATTTCACATCGATTTTTCATTGTGATTTTCTAATCGACTTATTTCGATAAACAAAGGAAGTCGCTAACAGAAAGACCTTGCGAGTTGTCACCCTCAAGGTCCGGAAATCAGATATGGCACAAATCTTCCTATCCTCCATTTGGGACAAGAACTTGGTTTCTTAAAAATAAAAGCAAATGTTGCGGGGGACGTTACGTCACAATCTATAATGAAAAAAAAAGAGTTAAGAGGAGTTTAATTATGACTAACCCCAATGCAAAGGAACAGTATAAAATCCTGTTGAAAGCATCACTAACGCTAACATCATTTCTTTTTATTGGATTGGTTTTTATTGGGATATTTAAGTGGGGAGAAATGTTCCCATTTATAGCTTCCTTATTTATACCAAACAAGATTAGTATTTTATCCGCTGTACTCATTGGTCTTATTTCTAGTTTGTTTATTACAACTATTGTTCTAATTACGTTCATCAAAACAAGAACAGAACTACCCAAAACTGAAGGATCAGATATGATCAAAAAAATAATGATCAGACCAAGTGGTATAGCTGTATCTGCAATAGGTGGTGGTGTTTTTGAAGAATTCTTTTTTAGAGGTGTCCTGATCGGATTATTTATTGGATACTCTATAATAGTGGATTGGCTCGTTATTCTAGTAAGCACTTTTCTATTTTGGGTAATACATGTTCCCCAATATAAAGGAGCCACCGGTATCCTTACTGGTGTGTTTGTAAATGGTTTGATTTTTGCACTACTCTTTTATTTTACCGGGTCGTTAATCCCGCCGATGCTTGCCCATGGGATTTATAATACTTCTATTGGAATTATTCTGGCGAAAAAATACAAGAAATGATTTTTTGAAAAGAGGAATTTTAGATGAGATTAACGGTGAGTAAATTTGCAAAACTGGCAAACACAACGGTTCGTACATTACGACATTATCGACAACTTGGCATATTAGTACCCTCACAAAAAAATGAAAATGAACATTATATATATGTAAATGAGGATTTTAAAAGGCTTCATGAAATCCAATTATTGCAAAGTCTAGGTCTTTCATTAAACGAGATTAAAGTCTGTTTGGATAATCCAAATTATTCTTTCAATGAAATCATTAGAGTTCAAGAACAATCACTACGGCAGCGCAGAGAAGCAATTGATTATTCTTTAGCATCAATTGAACGAATCAAATTGGTAACCGAGCAAGATCAACTCAATGAATCAAATTCTGAAATACTTATGCTCCTTATGAATTCCATGCGTGTTGAGCAGGCTCAAAAAAAGCTTTTACAAAAGTATGTCTCTGTAGATATTATCCATCAGGTGTTTCCAGAGGATATCACTAAGCAAACATACTTGGATGGACAACTTTACAATTTGTTATTGCTTGTCCATCGAGCTATCGTAAATGATCTTAAACCAGACCATCCTTTCATACAGCAGCAGTTGCACGGTATATTGGCAGATACTCCATTAAGTAATCTGATTTTCAATGACGGGGTAGATAACGAAGAACTGTATAAAAACGTAAAACCCTATGAGTCGTTGGTGCCTAAGCATACCATGGATTTTTTAAAAGAAGCATTTGAGGTATTAAATACGAATAAGAATTCTTCTCTGAAGGATTAAACCGAGGACTACATATAAAAAAGGAGAGCTGCCTTTATATAAGCAGTTCTCCTTTTTGATTAGACCGTTTCTTAGTGGTCCAGGAATACAAGCTGAATGAAGAACAATACGGCAAAAATGTAGAATATCGGATGAACGTCCTTACCCTTTCCGCGAAGCAGCTTGAGTACCGGATAGAAAATAAAGCCAACACCGATCCCTGTCGCAATACTGTGCGTCAACGGAGTAAGTATGATAATCAAGAAGGCAGGAAATGTTTCTTCGAGATCCTTCCAGTTGATTTTGCTGATTACGCTAATCATAAAGTAACCCACAATAATCAGTGCCGGAGAAGTAATCGCCGGGATACCTGATATGACACTTACGATCGGTGTAAAGAACAACGTAAGAGCAAGCAGTACACTTACCGTTACCGCCGTCAGCCCTGTTCTTCCTCCTGCAGCCACCCCTGTGCTGGACTCGATATAAGCCGATGTTGGGCTCGTTCCGAGCAATGCGCCAGTGGTAGTCCCTACGGCATCTGCCAATAGGGCGCCGCGTGAGCGCGGAAATTTACCTTCCTTCAGCAGTCCTGCTTGCTCAGCAACGCCGAGCATGGTCCCCGTCGTATCAAACAGCGTGATCAACAGGAATGTAAATATGATGGTATACAAACCATTAGAGAATACGCCTGCCAAATCCAATTGGAAAGCCGTTGACGCGAGGCCTTGCGGCAAGGATACAATCGACTCCGGCATTTGAAATAGTCCCATGATCCAGGCAAGAACCGCTGTGACTACCATTCCGATGAACAGATAACCTTTTACATTGTAAGCCATAAGCACAACAGTGATAATTAATCCGATAATGGTCAAGTAAGTCATAGGTTCTGCCAAGTTCCCGATCGTAATCAAATTCGATTCTGAATCGGCGATAATCCCGGAATTTTGCAGACCTACCGTAGTAATAAACAATCCGATACCTGCTGTTATCGCGTGCTTAAGGCTCGCAGGAATGGCATCAAGCAGCATGTAACGAAATGAAGTAAGCGATAAAATAATAAACAAAAGCCCTGCTATAAATACCGCTCCCAGTGCAACCTGCCAAGACACACCATATCCAGCAACTACACTATAGGCAAAGAATGCATTCAGACCCATACCAGGCGCTATGACAATCGGATAATTGGACCCGATTCCCATAATCAGCGTCGCCACAATACTTGCCAACACCGTAGCAATGAATACGCCGTTAAAGTCCATCCCCGTACTGCTGAGTATTCCTGGGTTTACGATCACTATGTATACCATCGTGAAAAATGTCGTAATCCCTGCGATGATCTCCGTTGATACGGTCGTGCCTCTTTCTTTTAGTTTGAACCAATTGTCCATGATTAAAGCCAGCCTCCAACTTTCAAATTATTCACCAAAGCTAAAAACAAAAAAATCCTAATCATCGTCATAGGATTGTAATATTACCGCTCCTATATTCGTCATTAGGATTAAAAAGCTAAGATTCTAAACCAGTGATAAGGATACTTATATCTGCTTTACCCTGATGCCCTTTCGAATTTTAATAAATATTACACTCATTGTCAATGAATTAACGTATTGTTCACAGTTATTTACGAACTATATAGAGATGATATGGAGTGTTCATTCGTTTTTTAGAGTAAGCTACACTGAATTTAGTTCTTGTACCAATCAAACAAAAAAAGCCGCTAAAGTAGCGACTATAGATTTGGACTATATTTTTGTCGTGGATAAAGTAAAATTGACAATATAAAGTTCCATTGTTGTTTGATACCCCAAGCCTTCATATAAGCGAACAGCAGGCACGTTATTTGCTAAAACGCCCAGATAAACATCTGGTGACCGTTTTTTACCGAGGTGTGTCAATTCACTGGTTAGGCGTTTAGCTAATCCTCTGCCTCTGTAATCTAACCTGGTAACAATATTCCCAAGCTCTACTAGCTGAGAGTCATAAAAATGGTAGCCACCAACAGCTATGAAATCTTCCCCTTCCTTAATTCCAAGAAAAGGGTAATTCTCTAACTCACTTCTTGTGAAAAACCTCATTTCCCCACTATGTAAAAAATCAATTACCTTAGAATATTCATTTTCATTTATCCTTTTTGCAATGTGAGTTTCAAGGAGTTTCGATTCATCCTGATGTTTCATCGTTAGAAAACGCTGAGGAATTCCTTTGATGAGACCGAAGGATTGAAAAAGTTCAAGGTCCCGTTGACAGAGTATCGTGCCACATACAGCACTTTCATCAAGTTGGATCGTTTCTCTTGTAAAAGCAACGAGTTCTGGCAAAAAGATGTCCCGACCTTCAACTCGGAAGAAAGAAAATGCTGGAAAGGATAGTTCGCTATAATAAGCTAATACGGCTGTAAGTTGACTATTCATAAATTGACCAACATATTGAGCCTTATCCATACGTTGCGTTACATAACTATAAAAAAGCAAATTCTGTTCTGTATTAATGTTGGGCAATAATTCAATAATTGTATCGTGAGTAAGCAAGCGATGCGAAATCATTTTAACACCTCTCAACCTATAATTTCTTATTCTCTTTTTTATCTTGTTTTCGTTCAACAAATACCCAGATATAGTATGCCAACCAAAATACAATAGGAACTAAGAATACATATGATCTCTGGTTTGCTGGAAGAAAGTAAATTACAAACAGTCCAATGATTAACATCGGTGGCATCAGGATAAAGTACTTCTTCTTATCTATGTCCATCCCTCCATTTGTTCAATATTCATAATAATAACATTCATTTATTTCTTTGATAAGATTCGCATCTGCTGCCAGAAGTAGAGTATATTAAGCTTAGTTAAAATTTTAACTAGGAGGCGACAGCCATGCCACAAGAAATCTGGATTAACCTGCCTGTCAAAGATGTTGAGAAGTCAACTGCCTTTTTCAATGAGATTGGATTCCAAGCGGTGAGCGTTGGGAACGAAAGAGCCAAGCTTTCCATAGGTCAAACAGCTATTCTATTGTTCCCGGAGTCAGCGTTTGAGAAATTTACAGGTTCAAAAACAGCAGATACTTCCCATAGCGCAGAAGTAATATTCTCTATTGGCGCTGAAAGCAGAGAAGAAATAGATACCTTTATTCAAAAAGTGGAGTTTGCTGGAGGAAGTATCTTTGGCAAACCGAGTGAAAGCGACGGCTGGATGTACGGCGCAGGATTTGCCGACCTGGACGGTCACCGCTGGAACCTGCTATACATGGATGAGAGTAAAATGCCGAAAAAATAAGCGAAATGCCGGTCACCTATTAAGGTCGCCGGCGTTTGTTTCATATGGTACTTCGTACCGTTTTATTTGTATTTCTGATCAATTATGAGGGTGCACTTATTTTTTGTAATGTAAGATCTAATTGTTCTTTGAGTTCTTCCACATTATGACAAACAACTGAAGAATTCATCAACATGAGTTGTCCCCATTGATTGATATCGAATTCACCTTCATTTAGACAAAAGATGGGTTTCTTATGCGCATAAGCATAACCAAGCTCCCAGCAGGTATTACTTAAATTCAAGCCATTGTTGTTTATAACAGCGACAAACATATCACATTCTTCTATCGCCTTAACAGTGAATTTGAACATTTCATCTCTACTTTTTGAGTCCAGAAATTGAGTTTCTATGTCTCTATGTGGTAGATGTGTGGTTAAGAAATGTGCTTCCATAATCGTATTTAACCGTTCCAATTTCCGTCGTTCCCCAGAAGTAAGTATAGAGCCTGACAAATACACATTTTTATGCAAATATCCCACGCTCCTTTTCACAGGCTTTGTCATATAGTAATTTCTATTTGTATGTTTAGTGGCAGTGCTTCTGTAAATCCATCATTTTTTGAATGGTTATAAGAACGCCGTTTTCTCCATCACCGAACGACATCGTTTCCTCCGCGGTTACCCCCAGCATATCCTGTAATTTTTTCACCGTTTCGCCTTTATGAGTATGAAGAGCAGTAATATCCAGCCATCTGGCTTCAGAGTCGACAATATAGATTTGGTCATTTAACGTTTGTTCTACATGTTTTCTAAGCAATGTGCTTCTGCCTTCAGTATCAAATACGGTTATTTTGATAAAATCACTCTTGATTTCGGAGAAGGAATCCACTTTTATGACTTGTTCATAAGAGCCTTTAACTACGTTGTACATATCATCAGAGATAGAGGAATGTACGTATGCGCACTTCATTAAAAAGTTCAATATCAAACGAACCTTGATTATTCAAAAATGTTCCGTCCAGATCAGTTACTACAAGTTTGATCATTTAAAATCCTCCGAGTTCAGGCTGGATTTATCATTCGTCTTTATAAAGCATACTTATTAAGTATCTATGGCAAATCCTTTATCTATTCAAAGAGATTATTAATGGATCGAACTGGCTTCACTTCTATAGGTTGATTCGACAATTTCAAAGCCGCATATGCCCCAATCCAAATGATAGCTGCTAAAATTATATATACCATAACGCTCACCTCCTGTATCTCCGTTGATCTTCTAATGTAGCTAGTGCGTTTTGTAACCCTCTTTATAAAACAACTTTATAAAGTCAGTATGCAGCAAACCTCAATGCTCTGTCAAAGGGTAATTAAGGAATCTTCTATAGCCTCCGCCGTATGTAAAAGAAAACCTCTAAATCAATGAAGAAGTCATCAATGATTTAGAGGTTTATTTCAATTTGAACATTGGTTTTCAGATAAAATCATCTTTTTTCTCACCAAAACTAATGTGCGGTATATCCTCCATCAACAAGCAAGGTTGTACCATTCACGAAACTAGCATCATCGCTGGCTAAGAATAACACAGCTTTTGCTACTTCTTCTGGTCGTCCAAGTCTGCCCTGTGGATGAAGTGAAGTTAAATATTCTTTGCTTTTTGCATCTACATTTTTCAACAGAGGCGTTTCAATGTATCCTGGACATACCGCGTTGACACGGATTCCCTCGCTTGCATATGAAGTACATAAATTCTGAGTTAACAGTTTAACGCCTCCTTTTGCCGAGGCATACGCTGTCGTTTTAGGCAACGCAACAAAGCTGTGGATTGAGCCAGCATTAACAATAACTCCACCATTTCCTTGCTTAAGGAACTGCTCAATCGCATATTTATCGGAAAGAAATACACCTGACAAGTTAATATCGATCGTCCGTTTCCATTTATCATATGACAATACATCAGCGATTTCGTCATCGGCAACCCCTGCATTTGCATACATAATATCCAGCTTACCGTATTTCTCAACGGTTTCATTAATCATGTGTTTAATATCTTCTTCTTTAGTCACATCTGTTTTGACAAATAACGTATCATGGCCTTCCCCGTTGAGTTCGGCAGCTAGTTCTTTACCATGTTCAGAGAAGTCAGCAATGACCACTTTTGCTCCTTCTTTTGCGAAAAGGCGAACGGTGGCTTCTCCAATTCCACTAGCACCACCTGTAACAATAGCTACTTTTTCATTTAATTTCATAAGATTCAACCGCTCCATTTCTTCATAGTAAGATTCATGAACTTGTACTCCTCAATCTTACTCCTTTAATTTTGAAATACTATCCTATAAAGTTCTGTGTAATAATGGATTGTATACCCCCCATTTGTAGGGTATTTCATTTGAAGGGAACGGCTTATTATGACACAAAATTTTCATCCATATACTGAAATGACTTTTCAGGAATTTGTATTATTTTTCAAAACGCATAGCAAACAGCTCGAAGAAAACACAAACATTTACCTGATCACGGAAGCTAATATCTCTGAAACACATCGGATCAAAACGGAAGTACTGATGAGATCCTTTTTTCAGATGTTTACTTATTCAGACTTGGATCATATGGATAATCATTATTCTTCTTATTTGGATACCTGGGTTCAATCCCAGCTAACTATTTTAAATATGGCAAGCTTACAATGGCTTCAAATTATATTGGAAAAAGCTTTACTAACACTATTAATACAACTGAAACATCAACGGATGTTGGACCCGCTCATGTTCCTGTTATCTGTCTTTTCGTATCTGATGCATAGCTTTCATAAGTGGGCTGATACGGAGTCTGGTAATCATGAAACGGAGGAAAATGACGAATTAAAAAGGCTGCGTTTGCTGGACCAATTAAGCCAACTCCTAGTCAGTTCTTCCGGAGCTTCAGATCTTGCCTTTATCCTGAAAAAATGTGAGAAGTATTTCAATTATAAACGTTGTGTCTTCTATGCATATGTACCTTGGTCCAACCAGTTCTATGGGGTCATTGGCGAAGAACTTCCGAAAATTCAGAGTATGAAAGGACAATTGACCGAGCAAAATCTAATCTTCAACTCTAAAAGACCGATCTATTTGAAAAATCCAAAACCTTATCTAAGGGACGAGCATATCCAGTTATTTCAGTTGTCTTCGATTATATTTATACCGATTGCCCACGAGCATCAATTGTATGGCTGGGTAACTTTTGACCAAATGGGAGATTCATTTGATTGCACGAAGGCTGAGCTGGATTTGCTTGAACAAGTGGGAAAAAGGATTGGTTTGTTTTTATCTAGGAAAGAGAAGGAAAACACCGCCAAAACGATGGCCATCGCTTTAACAGAAAGAGAGGCAACCGTTCTCGAACTTCTGGCGGAAGGTTATGATAACAAGAAAATCGCTTCCTTGTTGTTCCTCAGCGAGTATACAGTGAGAGATTACGTAAGCAGCTTGATGACCAAGCTACGTGCAAAAAATCGGACACAAGTCGTTGCCTATGCTTTCCGTTGGGGATTATTGAGTTAGTATGGGTAAATGCACAATAACATTGAATTGATCGCCGTGAATCTCGACTTTGATCTGCCCTCCATGCAACTCAACGATGCTTTTCACAATAGCCAGACCTAGTCCCGATCCCTCTGTCTGGCGGGATTCGTCTGCTCTTTTGAAACGTTCGAACAGTTCTTCCGCATCAAAATCAATCTCATAGGCAGAGGTGTTTTGAATTTTGAATCTTACCAGATCATCCGTCTCGTCCAAGTAAATATAGATGCGGGTTCCTGGAAGCGAATATTTCTGCGCGTTGTTAATTAGATTTTCAAATACACGCCATATTTTATTACCATCCAAATACGCATGGATCGGGAACTTGGCAATCCTCTCCCGCATTTCGAGCGACTCCTGTCCCATATGAGTGTTGGATTCGGCTATCGCTTGTGTCAATAACGTTGCCACATCGACGTACTCCATATCCAGCTCTATTGTACCGCTGGCCATCTTAGAGATATCGAACAGGTCTTCAATTAACAGCTTCAGTCGAAGCGACTTGCGCTCCAGCGTTTCAATATAGGCTCGGCTGGTTTCCGAAGAATGATTTTCTTTTTTTAATAAATCGACATAGTTGATAATCGAAGTAAGCGGAGTCTTCAAATCATGCGATACGTTGGTTATCAGTTCCGTTTTTAACCGCTCGCTTTTCATTTGATGTTCTAGCGCGCTTTGATACCCGGCTTTCATATTGTTAATATAGCCAGCAAGTTCAGATAGGGAATCGTTTCCGGCATCTTGAATTGAATTTTGAATATTTCCTTCGGCAATCTCTTTACTTCCATTGATGATGGCGATGAAACGTCTAAGCTTGGAGAGCATATAAGGAACCACAAACAGCACAAATAGCAACAAAAAAAGGATGAGCCATCCCTCTCCGTAATATGTGACTGCCTCCCAAAAACAAATGCCGGCTAAGGCGGTCAGCAGAAACATAATAATGAGGCCAAACGTTAATCTCCCGTTTTGCAGACTGGCTCTAAAGCCGCTTCTCCAAATATGGAAGTAATCTAGCAACACACTGCCATCCCAGAAGAAACGTTTATTATGAGGCGCCTTAAAATAACGAAACAGTCTGGATACCAACAAACCCAAGATAATAATGGAAAGCAGTTCCAAAATAAAACGTGAAGTTGAAAATCTCAGACCCACCCCCAAGTATGAATACTCGTTAATAAGTAAGAAGATCCCTAAAATAACTGCAATGATGAGGACAAAAGGGTCTATTCCAATCATTCGATCTGCTTTACTTTTTCTCGATTTTGTATCCAATTCCCCATACCACCTTTAAATATTTTGGGTCTTTAGGATTAATCTCAATTTTTTCACGAATGTTTCTCACATGTACGGCAACCGTATTCTCTGAAGCAAAAACCGGCTCATTCCACACGCGTTCATAAATTTCTTCAATCGAGAAAACTCTGCCCTTGTTCTCCATTAACAGCTCCAAAATTTTGTATTCCTTCGCAGTCAGTCTAACGTCCTCTCCATCCACTTCAACAGTTTTCGAGCTTTTGTTCAACACGAGTCCTTTTACTTGAATGATCTCTTCCCCGATGGAGTGAAAGGAACCTAAATTCGTAAACCGGCGTAGCTGAGATCGGACTCTAGCGACCAGTTCCAAGGGATTAAATGGTTTTGTTATATAGTCATCGGCTCCAACATTAAGTCCCAAAATCTTGTCACTATCCTCCGATTTGGCGGAAAGCATAATAATCGGTATATTTTTATCTTCACGAATTTTAAATGTCGTCTTGATCCCATCAAGCTGCGGCATCATGAGGTCCATGATAATAAGATGAATCGTTTCTTGTTCAAGGATCTCCAGTGCCTCCAATCCGTTAGAGGCCGTAAATACATCTACATCATTGCTTTTTAAGTAAATCACGAGAGCTTCTCGAATTTCCGGTTCATCGTCTACAACAAGAATATTATTGATCTCCATATTTCTCACCCTCATCGCGTAATCGCTCCTACAACTCTACAATACTTTGTGCAGACGCACCAGTTACGTAAAGCGAATACATTTTTCCATTTTCGTTTCATCAGACCATCATACACAATCTAAATGAAAAATCTCTGATATAAAAACGAAGGAATTTATGAAGTTTTTATACATCGTCAGAAAGTGATTGAGAATTGCACTTGAAAAGCTCTATGACTCCTTTGTAATTTCTCAAACTGCATTCGATGATAAATAAAAAACCAGTGAAAATTAAAATTCCACTGGTTTTACATTCTTATTATGTTTACACAGATTCTTTCAATACACAGGATTCCTAAGGTTACCAGCACCATTCATGAAAAAGAATATCTGAAAAGTCCATAGTAAAGAGGTCCGATCATGATAATTAATGTTATTAACATCCAAACTCTTCTCACCACAATTGGTAACTCCTCTAGTATTTCTTGACCTTCATAATCCTTTAGGAGCATCGTGAATGATATATCCCACAGAAAGGCTGCCACTGTAACGATTCTCCAGAAAACAGGAGTTAGAATAGTGGTTTCTGTAACGAACCCTAACAACCCAATCCATGTAATGACAGATACGACGAAATCTATTTTGCTAAGTTTTGATTTATACTTTCCTTTTAGTAAAAATGCGAGAGATGCTGTTCCTAGCAATCCAAGATACATCGTCCATAAAAAGTAAACCACTTACATTCCTCATTATTGTTAATTTCATATCTCCTTTTATCCCTTTTGCATTATAGCCAATCAATTCCGCAATTGATATATCAAAATACTTCCATACATAGGTGCTATTACGTTATCTGCTCACGGCCTACCTGATACGAGTTGATTCTCCAAATCTTATTCCGACTGTGCCGAGGTATTCGACGCTTTTCGTAAGCTCTGCTTATTCTTCTTTCCTTAAACCTTATACCGTGCGATTGCTGGATGCGCCCAAACCAAACAGGAGCAGCAAAGCGCTAACGCCAAGCAGAAGCAATAGCGGGGGGTTCCAGCTTGCCGTGATGTCATGAAGCAAACCAAACAAGATCGGTCCAGTAGCTGCCAGCAAATATCCTACGGATTGCGACATGCCGGACAAAGAAACTGTATCGTGGGCATCTTTCGTCCGCAAACTTAAAAAGATCATGGCCAAGCTGAACGCACATCCACCACCAATTCCGAGTAGAACTGTCCATAACGAAATGAGCGCATTTCCCCCAAAGTAAAGGCCTCCCAATGAAACAAACAACAGGATAGTCATGATGATGACCAGTAAACGTTGGTTCTTCATGCGTCCCGCAACAATCGGCACGATGAACGCTACGGGCAGCGCAGCAGTTTGAAACAGCGATAACATCCAACCGGCGCTGTCTTCACTCAATCCCCTGCTTGTCATGATTTCTGGCAACCAAGCGACCAAAACATAGAAAAGGAGAGACTGCATCCCCATAAAGATCGTAACCATCCATGCCAGAGGCGAACGCCACAGACTTCGACGCTTGAGCGCACCACTTGTTGCCGATACGGCAGCCCCCCCACTCGCCCGAGCTTGAGGCAACCAGAATAGCGCGGCCAACAGAACGAGTACGCCCCAAATGCCGAGCGCGCCATTCCAGCCGAAACCGAGGTCGCGGGCGACCGGAACACTGACACCGGATGCAATCGCCCCCGATAAATTCATCGATACGGAGTACACACCGGTCATGAGGCCAACTTGATGAGCAAAATCACGTTTGACCAGACTTGGAATGAGCACGTTGCACACCGCAATCGCCAGCCCTATCAATGCAGTACCTGCAAACAAAGAAGTTGTTGCGGCCAACGAACGGATCGCGATACCTACTATGAGTAAAACCAACGCATAAAGAAGGGTTCGTTCCACCCCAAGACGGCGTGCCAGAAAGGGGGCGAACGGCGAGAGCAGCGCGAAAGCAAGCAACGGCAGCGTAGTGAGCAGACCAGCCGTAGCATTTGACAGTCCGAGGGATTCGCGAATCGAGCTGATCAATGGGCCTACCGATGTTAACGGCGACCGCATAATCATTGCAATCAGGACGATGCCGAGGATGATTGGCCAAGCCAACGACAACGGTTTCTTCCCAATCGTTGACTTTGTATCGCTTAGTACGCTCATGACTGCTCATCTCCTTTGACCTCAAAAACAGCTTTCGATTCCGAAATATGACGGTGAACCGCTGCCACGGCACCATCGGCATCCTGATCAACAATCGCTTCAACCAGATGCCGGTGCATCTCCTTGAAACTCGCGCCGATTTCATAACGAGTCAAGCTGATAATCGTATCTTGTGATGCATCCGCGATATGGTTGTATAATTCAATTAAGATTTCATTATGAGACGCCGCGATGATGCCTTGGTGTAGACGGATATCCTCCGTTACCATTCCATCCATATCACCGCATGCTGCCGCCCCCTCCCAGCGTTCCAATTGGAGAAGAAGTTCGCGCGCCTCGTCGTCCGTTCTGCGCTGTGCGGCAAGATGGGCTCCCTCGCGCTCAAGCGCATGCCGGACTTCCAATGTCTGCATTGTGTCGGAGCGCATGATTCGTTTATGTAGCACAGCTCCCAGCACGCTCGAAGAGCAGACATACGTCCCGTCCCCTTGCTTCGTCTTCAAGAGTCCTGCGTGGACCAACGCCCGAATGGCTTCCCTCAATGTATTACGACTAACATTCAACTCGACCATCAATTCTGGTTCAGCAGGAATACGAGTCCCGACAGCCCACTTGCCAGATTCGATCTGTCTTTCCATTTGCAATGCGACTTGCTCGACCAGCGTCAGCCGATTTGTTTTCTGAAGCATACGTAAGCCCTCATTTCATCTATTTTTCAAACGTAGGATGTTTGGTTAATAGGTACTTTAACACATTTATATCCTCTAGACAACTACTTATCTAAAAACTGTCTATGGATAATCCGTGCGAGGATGTAGTTCCATAAAACAAAAAGAACCGCTAAAATAGCGGCTTCTTAATGGTTATCGTATAAGATCTATGCACTTGCCCTACGTTTTTGACAAGATAGATCGAGCTCTCTCTCAGCTTGTCTCTTCTCGCAAATCATGCTCCATGAATAGAATATCTCGTTTCATTTCCTTCACGCCTTGTCTTGAAATCCTTCCTGTCTCGAACATGGACTGGATGTTGTCTCTCTCCAGCTGAATTCCGACTCGGGCCAGCTCCTGCATCGATATACCAAACTCTTTTCGGGTGCCGGTGTCCTTTTCATTTCTGGTCAGACCCAACAGCATTCGTTCATACTGCAGAATTAGCGAGCTGACCATCTCCATATCCTGCTCGCCTTCTGCGAGTAGAACATTTAGCTGCTTAATGACATAAGCAATATTTTGAATTCTGAGACTATTCAATTCAGCCCGTCTTTCTCGGAAGCTTAACCGGACTTGCTGCAGCATCCCGAACACTTCGTCCCAATGCTTAACGGGGAAAAACTCTTTTTTATAACGGGCATCTCTTGTGTGCATAAACAACAGTTTGTTAATTCGGTTAAGATAACGGTACGCTGTGTATGGATTCACTTCTTTCTTTTCAAGCGCATGCAGCGTATTCTCTCTTTCCCATTTCAATACGGACAAACCCAAGGATCGCTGTGCCTTATCCTTCTTCTCATCTTTCTTGAGTGTTCGTATTCTGGAAGTATACGTATTGATGATTTGGGCGGTCGCAAGACGATTCTGGTCCGTGGTCAGTTCATTTAATCCGGTAACCACATTCCTCAGAATCTCAATTTTTGCCTGAATTTCGTCCTCTTCCTGTTCCGTTTGTGTTTCTTTACCCAATAAAAGCGGCAACAGATAGTTGGATGCCAGAAGAGTCCACAAGATAACTCCAGCCGCGAGGAAAATGATCAGATCTCTGGCTGGAAATGCAGTGCCATCATTAAGTAAAAACGGCAGTGACAAGGTACTCGCAAGTGTAATCGTTCCCCGAACTCCCGAAAGACTGAGGATAAGCGCCTTCTTCAACCTCAGCGCCCAAGGATCACGCGGTTTGGTCCCTTCGGAAATATCCATCAGCATGGCCCAGATGAGACGCAGTCCGAGTACAGCCAAAGTCAATAATAGTGTGTACATAATGATTTTAAAATTACCTATTTCGGGGTTACTCCAAATTGTCTGGATAATCTCAGGAAGCTGTGTTCCAAGCAAGAGGAAAACGAGTCCGTTTAATACAAAGATAATAACTGACCAGGTGCTTTTGGATACAACACTTAACTTGGCTACCTCAGGGTTCATTTTCTTGTAACCGAAAGAATGGGCAATTCCTGCGGCGACAACGGCCAGGATACCATTGACCCCTAATTCTTCTGCAGCCATGAAAATCAAAAATGGAGTCAGAATCTCAATCAGCATATGAAGCGTGACATTCTCCATTCCCAGTTTGCGCAACCACTTCACCACACCATATTTTACCAAGGTGAGCAGCAGGCCCAACACCACACCGCCAAGTGAAATCGCAATAAAGCTGATACTGGCCGTTTTGAAAGAGAATACACCTGTGACCATTGCGGCTACGGCAAACTGAAAGGAGACCAGCCCTGATGCGTCGTTTATCAAAGACTCTCCCTCAAGAATTTGCATTGTCTGATGGGGGATCTTCACTTTCTGCTCCAGTGCGCCTACGGCCACAGCATCGGTAGGCGCCAGTGCTGCTGCCAATGCGAAGGCTGCCGCCAGCGGAATGACCGGAAGTAACCAATTCAGGAAATATCCCATCACACCTACCGTTACAAAGACCAATCCTAGCGCTAGCAAAAGGATCGGTTTCTTTAGCTTCCACAGCGCTTCTTTATCCGCATGCCTACCATCATTGAACAGCAACGGGGCAATGAATAGAAGTAAAAACAGCTCCGGATTTAATTTCAGTTCATAGTGCAAGGGCAGCAAAGTAATCAACATCCCCAGCACGATTTGAATAATAGGCACGGAGATCGAAGGTATAAACCGGTTTACTAAATTGGATAAAGAGACCGCCACCAGCATCAATAAAATAAATTCAAACAATTCCAAACGAATCTTACCTCCATATTTATCTGTAATAAGCAGCTTTTCGTAAAACAGGTTTCGGTTACTAACAACAATTTATCTTATTGTAAATTGCATTTATGAACTGTATATGAATCGCTTGCCCCTAGGCTGCCCAGAGCACTCTTCCATAATCCCCCCAGCTATTTTTATCGGAATTGCCGATAATTTCATTAACATCCTCTACTCGAAATTTCTTTTCAGGAGGTACCTCGTGCTCTTGAAAAAACAAAAGCAGCCGCTGAGCGGCTGCTTCTGCATAACTAATTACTCGTATATTTAACCCAATCGTATTCAACGTACAATGGATTGGCACCGTTATAAACACCTAACCAACTATCAACCCCGGTCCCATTCCATATGTTCATCATAATTTTACCGGGAGTTATGGGGATATTGCTGGTTGCCAGTCGAAAGCATAGGTATGGAATCCCTGTGATGCATCAAAGCCAAGGTTAATAACCTTCTCATGACCACCGACCCCATTCGTAAAATAATTAAACTGCACTTTGGTCGTGTCTTTTCCTAAGAATTCAATATCAATCTCATCCCATTGCGTGCCATGAGCAGGTCCTGTGTAGGTGAAAAAGGAGGATACGATGCCTGTATTTTTGGCAGGCTTCATGCTGACTTCATACAACCCATATCCATAATTATTAGTGGAGCGATACTCCCCACAATCAAACTTGGCTTTTCTTGAGGAAAATATCAACGCCTGGCTCTGCACGAGCCATTCATATTCAGTTCACAAAGCTATTTTATTCTATACAACATCATTAGAAATATTATGGATCATAGGAGGAACGAATATGAAAAAAAATATTCTAGTTAGCGGGGCGAGTTTCGCCGGAATTTCAACAGCCTACTGGATGAAGCAGTTTGGCTACAACGTGACCGTTGTTGAGATCGCCGAAGGTCTTAAAAAAGGCGGAACACCTGTAAATATCCGCGAAAATACCGCCGACATCGCGAAACGTATGGGGCTTCTAGACCAAATCCAGTCGAATAAAATAGACATGGAATTAATGGAATTCAAAAATTCCGATGATGTCACTGAAAGAGTCGAAATCCGTGAGCAGCTTGCAGAAGATGAATATGAAATTGAGCGAAATGTATTGCTGGATATCATGTTCGAGGCTGTCCAAGATGACGTTGAGTTTATTTTCGGGGATAGCATTACGTCTTTAAAGGAAGAAGCTAATGGCGTTGAGGTAGCTTTCAAAGGAGGACAAAAACGCTCTTATGACCTGGTGTTCGGCTGTGATGGTATTCATTCGGTCGTCAGAAAATTATGGTTCGGCGAGGAAGCGGAATTTTCGCATTTTCTTCAAACGTATTTCTCTATCACGATCGTGGATAAGTTGTTGATCCGGGAGAATACGACACAGATGTACAACGAGCCGGGCAAGGCGGTCATGCTAAACTCTTATAACAATAAAACCGATATCGTGCTCTGCTTTTCTTCGGAGAAGGAGCTCCCCTACGACTACCGAAACGAGGAACAGCAGCGGGATATCATTTTGAATCAATTTTCCGGACTAGGCTGGCGAACGCCAGAATTGCTGGAAGAAGTGAAGAACTCAATAACTTTTTACTTTGACAAACTGTGCCAAATGAAAATGCCCTCGTGGACAAAAGGCAGGGTAGCGCTGGTCGGTGATGCTGGATACTGCGCCTCTCCGGCTGCTGGCATGGGTGGATCACTCGCAATCGATGGGGCGGCAGCCTTGGCCGATGCTTTCCATAAAAACCATGGGAACTATGAACTTGCGTTCCAAGAATATAATCAGAGTTTCCGTCCTCTCATCGAGGAAGTGCAAGCAAACGCGGAATTGATGGTAGATTTTCTTGTCCCAAGAACTGAAGAAGACATTCGCGAAATGATTTCGCAAACAGCATCCATCAAGGACATCTAGGGACCGCTCTGTAGGATATTGAGAGGATATCATTTGATGGTATTTTTTCAGTGTGTATTGGTTGAGTTTAATGATTAGGTCAAGTTCTTGTCCTCAGTTTGGAGCAAGAACTTGGTCCTTTAATTAAAAAAGCCGCTATTATAGCGACTTGGGTTGGAGCTATGTTCTTGTTTGATCCTTCGTACATTTTAAACACGCCTTTGAAGCTTGATATCACATTCTGACATTGTCCCCGTGACGTATTCGATATAATTCACAGAACCGTTAAAGTTCAAATAAGCTTCATAACGCATGCGGATGGCGGGTAATGTGATCCAATCCAGAACATTTTCCTTGGGAACCCACCTACATTCGCTCGTTTCATCAGAAGTCGCTAACTCTCCACCTACAGCCTTGCACACAAAATCAAACATCACTTTCGTAGGAACATCAGTTACACCGTCATACCACTTATGTACCGCTGTATTCGAAACAACATTAATTAAATGGTTAACCTCGGCATCTATTCCACTTTCCTCTTTAATTTCACGAATCACGCCATCAATCAGATTTTCTCCAACTTCAGTTATACCACCAGGATACACCCAACCATCGTCATGGGCTTTTACTAATAGGATATTTCCTTTTCCATCTTCTACAATTCCACCTGATGAGACAATATGTGTCGGAAACGCCATTTCACAACCTCCAAATTCGGTAAAGTTGTATACTTATTCCACATGATTCCTGAATTATCCTGCTTTTGTGATTATGCTCGAAAGTCGTATAAATTCCCTGGTCATCACATCCCCCCCCCCTTGTCAACATATACTTTCTTAAATTAAATATGAACCCCGTTCTGACTGCTCGTGACTGGTGTGGACTGCATCCAATTCGTCGTCCCGAATTTGAGTAAACACACGAAAAAAAAGTCGCTAAAATTAGCGACTTTAATGTGAAAATTTTTGTATCCCTCGACATGAACCGTCCTTTTGGAACAGCCCTATTTCGAGTCAAATTGTATTCAAAAGAAAATGATTCAACTAAAATATAATTCCGATAATTATGGCGGATAAAACGCTTACAAGTGTTGCGCCATATAAAAGTTTCAATCCAAAGCGAGCAACAATATTCCCTTGTTTTTCATTCAATCCTTTTACTGCACCCACGATAGTACCAATGGACCCAAAGTTAGCAAATGAGATTAGAAAAACGGAAACAATGGCTGTAGTACGCCCACTTAAACCGTCTTGAATCTTAACAAAGTCAAGCATGGCAACAAATTCATTCGCAACCAGCTTCGTGGCCATGATACTCCCCGCATGAACAGCCTCATGCCATGGCACTCCGATCATAAAGGCAATTGGTGCAAAGACATACCCTAGAATTCCTTGAAACGAGATACCAAATATGCCGCTGAAGACCCCGTTAATTAAAGCAATGATTCCAACAAAACCAACTAACATTACCCCAACTACAATGGCTACCTTAAAGCCATCCATAATATATTCGCCCAGCATTTCAAAAAACGTTTGTTTGCCCTCTTCCTGAACTTCAACAATATCTTCTTCGGCTGTAACTTCATACGGATTAATGATGGATGTAATGATAAAGCCGCCAAATAGGTTTAATATTAATGCAGCTACTACATATCTAGGTTCCAGCATCGTCATATATGAACCAACAATGGACATGGATACCGTTGACATTGCAGATGCACATAATGTATACAAGCGATGTTTTGGTAATAATCCAAGCTGATTTTTCACAGAAATAAATACTTCATTTTGTCCTACAATTGCGGCTGCAACCGCATTATAAGATTCCAATTTTCCCATGCCATTTACTTTACTTAGCACCAGACCAATATACTTGATAATGAACGGCAGTATTTTGTAATGTTGCAGGATTCCTATTAATGCTGACATGAAAACAATTGGCATCAACACAAACAGGAAAAAGGTATGAGCTCCTTCATTGGCAATCCCACCAAAAACAAAGTTCGTTCCTTCGTTGGCATATCCAAGTAATTTCGAAAAACTATCGGCAAACCCTTTAATTAAGAATTCGCCTATACTCGTTTTTAGTATAATTAATCCCAAACCTAACTGAATAACAATCATTATGATGATTGGACGATATTTGATTTTCCGCTTATTATTACTCGCAAGCCAGGCCAATAATAGAACAATAACCAGACCAACAACAGAAATTAGATAGTGCATAATTAACCCTCCAAATTATCGATACTTTTTTTGGAATCCTCATATCGATTTGCATCTTTCCACATTAACGCTTGTTCCAAAATAATCGCCAATAGACTGCCGCAAATTAACCCATTATTCAAAATGGCTATTACAATCGGAGATAAATGGCTCGTAGCGGATGTAGGAATAAACATTAAACCCACACCTACTAAAAGAGAAACTCCGCTAACAACAAATATTCGTTCTTCATGCAGAACCTTCTTCAATTCCTTCAGCGATAATCCAACCATCTTCACAAAGATGACGAATGTAACGGCATAACCTATAGGCGCTGGGATAGCGGAAATTACGTTCATTATTGGCGGAAACAAGGATACAGAGATGACTAAGATGCATCCAATTAAAAACGATTTCCGTTCCCTCATCCCTGTTTGTTCAACATATCCCGCCGCTCCCGAAATAGGCACTGAGCCAATCGCTCCGAAACTGCCACCAATAAAATGGGTAAAGCCAGAAGCAAATCCGGCTCGCAAATAACGGTTATGATCCAATATCTTTTGTTTCATAACGGTCTCCATCAACCGAATAGACGCAAGCGCATTGGTTATTAATAATAGTGTTAATAGAAAGGCAGTTGTGATTGTCCCGCTATCAAATCTTGGACTGCCAAAAGGAAATATTTTGGGCAATTTAAATAGCGTATCCGCCGGTGAAATCACCGGCATCTTGTCGCATATGATAAACAATAAGCAGCCTATCGATATACTGATTATTACTGAAAATTGGCGCAGCAAAACAAAGCGACTGTTCCCTAACCCAAAGGTAATGCAAATCACAATCACACTCAGCACGAACACTTTAACATCTAACAAGGTGTGGCTTGACGTGATCCCCATCATACCTTTCATAAAAGAACCGCTTAATTGAAAGATCAATAAGAGCAAATATATAAAAGTGACCGTTGGCGTAAATAGACGAGCGATTTTATCCATTAACTTAAATGCTGAGATTAGGATAAATAAAACTCCACTACAGATCATTCCCCCACTTAAAGCTTGCAGGGCAGCAATATTCGAAGAATACAATACTCCCACTAAACTTGCGTAAATGGTGAAAATGCTCCACCATAACCCTGCTGGACCTTCATGAATAGGGAATTTATGGCCAATGACGCCTTGTAAAAATCCAGCTATTCCTAAAGTTATTAGTGTGCTCTGGATGAGTCCAGAAGCCTCCATAGGAGTTAGGTTATATAAATCTGCGATAGCAATTGGCGCAGCAATTGCACCTGCGATCATAAACATCATCCACTGCAATCCAGATAGTATTCCCTTCATAAGATTAGCTCTCAATGGCTGTGTTAAGAGCGATTTCGACCATTTCATAAAATGATTGTTCACTTTCTTGATGAGTTAAGTGCTCCTGTGTTAACAGTTGACTGCCTACTGTCAAAATGGATAAAGCTTTCACACCGTATTTAGCGGCTAACGTATATAAGGCTGTGCTTTCCATTTCAACCCCTAATACACCAAAATCCATAAACTTGTGAAGTCGATCTATGCTCTCACGGTAGAACTCATCGGAGTTATAGATGTTGCCGACAAAGACACTAACTTGTTTAGCTTTTGCTTGTTGATACGCTTTCATTAACAATGAGAAATCTGCTGTAGGTGCATAATTACAGCCATGGAAGATCTTATCCGTCATATTACTATCTGAAGACACGGATTGGGCTATTACAATATCGCGGATATTAATGTCTTTCTGCATCGCGCCACATGTACCAATACGAATCAATTTCTTCACTTCATAATCGACGATCAATTCCGTTGCATAGATGCTCATCGATGGATTCCCCATCCCTGTCCCTTGAACCGATACACGTATCCCCTTGTATAATCCGGTGTACCCGTACATGCCTCTTACTTCGTTATAACAATTGGCCTCATCTAAAAAGTGTTCTGCTACAAATTTTGCACGCAAAGGATCTCCCGGAAGCAAAACGATGTCCGCTATGTCTCCTTTTTTTGCGCCTAAATGCCTGCTCATATTTCTGCCTCCTACTCACAATGTTGAACCCAGGCTTTCCGAAATCTCTTCCACTTGCCTTCAGAAAATCAGTTCGGAAAGTACATTGAGCATAAGATTTTTAAGCATAACAAACTAGACCAAAATCTTACGGAGGGTAAGGGAAATAATTGATCAAATTATAAAAGCAGTTCTTTACGAATATTGTCCAGATCTCTTTTAGACGGGATCGTAGAGATAATAACAACAGGCACGGTCTGCAATGTTACCGGGATATTACTAATGACAAAATCAATCTGATGTTGCTGCATCATTTCGTCGGAGAGCCCTTTCATTATGGAAGTATTGATGATCAACTGATCCCCAATTTCCTTCTTGATCAAATCCGCTATGTAATGACGAATTGAAAATTCTTCTCCAATCACCAAGAAGGCCCTTTTCCTTTTATAACGTAAACTGGAACGAACAATTAAGGTTAGCTTGGTTAAATGAAAATGATTATACAAAACGGAGGGGTAAGCTTTACTCCACGTTTGCATGCAGGTTTGCAATTCTTGATAAAGCTGCTGGCATTCCTTTTGAACGTACGCCGTTAAATTACTTTGTGAAATCATCATCCATTCAGGAATTGCATTATCGATTAATAACTTGTCAAAGAACGCGTATATCTCCAATAGAAATCGTTCTTCCGTCTCCAAGTTGGGGTATACGTTGGCCAGTAGTTTTAGAAGCAGATTACCCATTTGATATTCTTCTTTGTCCTTATGCAATTCAACTTCTTTCATCGGTGTTATTTCTGATCCTTCATAATAATGATATTGGCTGAGACTAACCTGGGATTGAATAAAGCAGATTTCACTATTGGGAAAATTGATGGAAAACTTCTCTTCAAGACTCTTTACAAGGGTCTTCACGGGCATATAAAACATCCCCTTTCCCCAGGGGTAACCACTTTCGTCGATTTTTACGAATTTCCCTTGGGCGACTCTTCCCACAACAATGGCCAACAAAAAGGATAATCTCCTTTTGGAATTGATAAAATACACAATATTTTTCTCATTCTCTGTATTTGTGATTAACTGATTAATATATGCAAAATCGACATTCGCAAAGGGCCATCCTGTGAACTCATACGCATCACAATATAACTTCCAATAGAAATATCGAATATTCATTTCATTCCCTTTGATCATCGGGGTTGAATATGTAATGCGTAACTTATACGCTTTTAGATCATTATTATTTAATTGCACGATCAGTTTCTTCAATGACGAGGTACTCATAAACATGACTCCGGCAAGCTCCTCCACGGACAGTCGATCCACATTCATGAACAATACATTCATCAGTCGATAAAAGATGGTTTGTCTGAACATTGAAGAAATCACTTCACTCATTGTCTCACTTCGTCCATCACGCCGAAGAACGATTCCCTTTCCTCTAGAAACTTCTATGGTTACCGTAGGGGGTAATTGCTTACTGATTTCCTCAACCATCTTACGTATGGTTTTATCGGAGATACCTAAACTTTTTTCAACTTCAGCTAAGGTAAACCATCTATGTTCCGTATCAAGCAGCGTTAATAGTTGACTAGCTAATGTAAATCCCTTATCCATTTCCCCACCCTATTTCAATATAAATTAAATGTCATCGTGTTTTTGGCTAAAGAAAAATCGATTCCCTCATAAGGAAAGAATCGGCTTTTTAATGTGTTTAAATACGGTCTATGATAAACCAATGTGAATAAGCTTAAACTATCCCACGCGTTAGTTCAATCTATATACATGCTGACCCTTTTGGTCACACCATGGATAAGATCTTCCTTTTTTAACCATGAAAAAACCCCTCCGCTCGGCAAGATTAAGTCCATCTTAACAGATGTCTTTTTTCTCTTGTCTACGAAAAGGGGATAAAAGCAATTTATTCTATAGTTCTTATACTTTATTATTCAATTTGTGTTATCTTCATAAAGATTCAGATTTTTTTCAAATTGTTCTTCTAGATGCTCTGCGTAACTGACAACTCGCGGGGATTCCAACAACCTACCTACTACACAATATAATCCAATCAAAATACATACTGATAAAATGATTTCAACTATGAGTGGCATCATTCTTCCATATTCTCTCCTTGCCGGGTAACGTCTAGTCTGCCCAAGTTAGATTTGATTATTTGCTTGGTTATCCATTACCATTCGACTTGGTCGAAACGCATGTTTTTGTAGTAATACTCTCTGTCATGATCAGTGATTTCACGAAGAACCCTGCAGGGGTTACCCACAGCGATAACATTGCTAGGAATATCCTTGGTTACCACGCTTCCTGCACCGATCACACTACCCGCACCGATGGTAACACCTGGTACAATCACAGCGCAGCTACCGATCCAAGCACCATCCTCGATGACTACCGGTAGGGCGAACATTCCACCTTCTTTGCGCTTTTCTGGGTGTACTGGATGATTGGTTACAGCAATCGTGACATTCGGACCAAACATAACATCGTTTCCAATGGTTACTTTATAGTCATCAACAACAGTTAAATTAAAGTTGATATAGACATTGTTGCCTACTGTAGTGTTTGATCCATAAGACATCCGAATAGGAGGTTCCATCCAAACATTTTCACCAATACTACCGAAAAGTTGTTCCATTAGAGCCTTGCGCATTTCAATATCATCGGGATGTAAGCGATTGATCTCATAACATAGTGCCTTTCCTCGTTGACGCGCCCGAGCCAGATCAGAAGCTTCCTGTGGATAATTCGCATCGTGATCAGTAAACAGTTGTTGGCTTGCCATTCGTTCTGTAATATTCATGCCTTAGTCTCCTCTGCATATAATCTAATCTATTTATTTTAGTTGACCTTACATTCTTTGACCGTCTATTTCTTAACCTACTGGTGAAAAAGTCCTGGTAATATTATTTAGCCATTTGTATTGGCGGTAACGAATAAATGCCAATGGCAACTTAATGATCTCATCCAAACTAATGACGATATATAATACAAGGGGTGATACGTGCCAGACAAAAGCACAGAGATAACCAAGCGGCAAAATAATACCCCACATTACAATCGAATCACACCAAAAGCCAAATTTAGAGTCACCTCCTGCAGTGAATATTCCTGAGATATTAGTTGCATTAATGGATTTAGCAATACAATAAAATGCACTGATATATAACATTCCATCCAAGTAGTTTTGAGATATGGCATTTAGATTTACTACAGAGAAAACAAGCGGTTTTATCAGAATAATGGTGCACCCTGCTATTAATCCAAATAGTAAAGCATAAAGATTCATCCTGCTTCCCACCTGTTTTGCTTTGTCGATCTCGCCTCTACCTAGATATTTCCCAACCAATATAGATCCTCCACTAGCAATACCTCCACACAGGACAATGGTTAAATTCTTAACCACGGATGCAACAGAATTCGCTGCAACCATATCAGCACTTACATGTCCAATAATTGCGGCAGTCGCAGTTAGTGCCCCTCCCCAAACAATATAATTGCCTTGTACAGGCATGGTGTATTTCAGAAAATCCTTTAGGAGATTGCGCTGAATACCATCCCATATGGGAAAACGAAAACGAATCGATCCTCTCGTCACAGAATAAATAACACAGCAGCCCAACTCAATAAACCGAGCCAGAACTGTAGCGAGAGCTACCGCCATGATTGCCATTTCAGGTCTGTCTGGGAAAAGGACAAAGATGCATAACGCATTAAACAAAATGTTTAAACTTAAACATAACGAACTAATCCAGGCGCTTAGTTTTGCATTTTCCATACTTCTAATCACGCTGAGATACATTTGAGAAATACCCATTGCAAGATAAGAAAACGAATTCATCTTTAGAAATGTTGAACCATAACGAATTAATTCACTATCATTTGTAAAAAAACGCATTAACGTTTCAGGATATAAAAAAGATACTAAAAAAAACAAAATAGAGATACTAAATGAGAACAAGCAGGCAGTGCTGAGAATACGTTGTATGGTTTGTACATCTTTCTTCCCCCAATATTGTGCAGTCAAAATCCCTGCTCCCGTAGCCATGCCCATGTAAAACAATGTTAATGCAAAGGTGATTTGTCCCGCTAACGATACGGCCGACATTGTAGATTGGCTAATCATTCCCAACATAACTACATCAGCTGATATAACTGTTGCTGAGATTAGATTTTGTAATGCAATGGGAATGACAAGCGTGATTAATTCCTTATTAAAATCTCGCGTCATAGGAGTAGTTAACTGTATGCGCTTTTTCTTTTTAACGTATATCCACTCCTCTCTGTTGCTTTCCATATTATCAAGATAGGATAAATTCATTGTCCTTTCCATAAATATTGGCTATACTTTTGTCAAAATCGTATATTTATTGGAGGCACTTTGTTGGATGGAAAATTTAGAGGTATTTTCTGATTTATCGGAACGATTGAATTATAATCTACCTGACCTACCCTTGTATGTCCGGAGAGGAAGCTTGAATCAATTTGATAATTTTGCAGCTGCCGCCCATTGGCATTCGGATATAGAGTTTATATACATTCTGGAAGGCTCCATGGAGTACTCTGTTAACGGACAGACCGTTAGTATAGAACAAGGAAATGGGATTTTTGTGAATAGCCATCGTTTGCATTTTGGTTATTCTCACACTCATTGTAATTGTTCATTTATTGTTGTAGTGATCCATTCCTCACTCATTGGGGAAGGTTCGTTGATACGAGCATACTGGGAAGAGAAGTTTGGCCCAAACATGGATGATCTTGTATTACTAGCTGAACAGATATCCTGGCAGCAAGAGATATTGTTATCCATTCAAGCGATCTATGCTGAAATGCACAATAACTTTGCTCCAAATCCGTTCCGCTTAACATCACAGGCTTTATCTCTATGTGCTGGTATTGGAGATCACTTGCAGCCTAAGGTGGGGGATACCCTTGATGTGCAATTATGGACGAATATTCAGAAAATGACTCGATTCATTCATCAAAACTACGAACAAAAAATAACTCTTGAAGACATTGCGTCCTCAGGAGCCGTTTGTCGAAGCCGCTGCTGTACTTTATTTAATAAATACGTGGGTCAAACTCCCAACAATTACTTAACTCGATACCGCCTTCATAAAAGTTGTGAGATGTTGAGGGAAACCCAAAGATCAGTGAGTGAAATTGCACTTGCCTGCGGCTTTCAAAGTGTGAGCTACTTCTCATCCCTTTTTCGCAAACACATAGGATTAGTTCCGCTAGCATATCGGAAAAGCGGCATAAATAGTTTAATTAAAACACAGAATTAAACCGATTTATGCCCCATTCTCATTCTCTAGTTTTTCCTTCATAATTGGATGCCGAATCGTAATTCGGGTGCCTATGCCCTCCTTGGATTCGATTTGTAATTTATACTCTAAACCGAAATAAATCTTTAACCGCTCATTGACATTGCGCAGGCCGACACCAGATCGCCCATTCATCTTCTGATCGTCATTTTCCTCCTCCAATGCCTGTATAACTGAATCGGGTATTCCCTTCCCGTTGTCTGTAATGTCAATGACCAGATCCTGTTCTTCTATTCGTCCGGAGAGTATAACTTTGCCATGCTCGAAATTCCCACGTATGCTGTGTTGTATCGCATTCTCAACCAGAGGCTGTAGTAAAAGGCGCATGAACGTTATATTCAGCATATCCTCATCAAAAAAGTACACCACTCGCAGTGGCATCCCGATTCTGGCCTGTTCGATTTGCACGTAAGCCTTCACCTGTTCGATTTCACGACCAACTGTCGTAATATCCTTGCCCTGATTGAGACTGAGTCGTAATAAATTGCCCAATGCGGACACCATTTCACCAATATCATTTCGTCCATGATTCTCCGCTTTCCAGCGGATCGATTCCAGCGTGTTATATAGAAAATGCGGATTGATTTGATGACTGAGCACTTGAAATTCAAGTTCTTTCTTGCTCCGTTCGGCTCGGGTGGATTGTGCAATCAAATCCTCGATTTTACGTACGATGCTGCCGAATCCACGAAACAGCCACCCGATCTCATCCTTGCGTTCTTGATGCGGGATGTACATTCCAAAATCGCCTTCTTCAAGCTTTTTCATCAGACGCACCAATCGAAGGACAGGCTGCGTGAAATTTCGGGTAAGATAAATAACGACGCCAATGGATACAAGTAAATAAACAATAATAATGACAAGGAGCAGCCGATTCATCTCCATAACGGGCTCCACTAGAGCATCCATCGGAGTCAGACTGATAATCGTCCAGGGGAGGCTGTCCATCCGGACGAAAGTGATCAAATGCTCTTGATCATAAATCGACAATTTCTCCACGCCTTCGTTATACAGATTGCGCTTGGCCAGCAGTTGTGGAGAAGGTAAAACATCACCTGTCCATTCGTTCCCGGCCGAATCAAAAAGAATGGCCCCTTTTTCATCAATGATCAGAAATTTTTGCCTTTGCAGTCGTTTGGTAGGTGAAAAGAATCGGCTTAGGTGATTGTCAGCCAGATCCGTTATCACAATGCCGCGGGGCGTCCTGCTATGCAGACTTGTGAACGTCTTGATATAAGACAACAGCGGACCTCGATTCGGACCATCACTTACTGACAATTGCCAATATGGCACGTTACTGTCCGCTGCTTGCCGAAACCATTCTTCTTCACCAACCGAGGCAATTTCCTCCAAAGCTCTCATATAGGTTGGATAATCTGCTGGAATTAGTGGATATAATCGAATCTGCAGCGCATCCATCTGTTTTTTCTTTTCATATACGATACTCAGCATATCAACGGAGTTCGTCTCTTCTTCCTTTTGACTTAACGGCGGCCTCTCCAATAAATACTGCAATGTTTTGTCACCGATCAAGCTATTGATACCTTCGTTTAACTGAGCTAAATAAGTTTCCACGTTTATCTTGGCTTGCTCCAGATAACTCATCGAGAATGTAATATTGGCTTGCTGAATGCCTTCTATTGATTTGGTATGGGCATATGCAGAGAATAGGATGAAGGGGATGATCGTTATCGAGAGAAAGATCAAAATCATACGGTTACGAAAGGAAGATGCCAGGCGCAGAAAAGCATTAATCATCCGAAATCCCCCGTAATCTACGGAATTCTTTCGGTGTCACCCCGACATGCTTTTTGAACAATTTTGAAAAGTGAACCGGATCCTTATAGCCAACTTCATATGAAACATGATAAATCTTATATTTTATATCCCCCAGCAATTCTTTGGCTCGTATCATCCGGATACTTGTTAAATCCTCCAGAAAGGTATGACCCCGTTCTTTTTTGTAAAGCTTGCTGAGCCATATCGGAGTAACATGAACCATCGATGCGACGTATTGCAACGATAGATTCTCGTTGTAACGGGTTCGGATCAATTTTGCAGCTTCCTGCACAATTCTGCTGGATGAGTTATCCATTTTATGAAAATCAATTGCTAACAGATGCAAGTTTTTTTCTACATGCTTCTTTAGGGATTCCAGAGTGTCATATTGTTCCAAGCGTTCCCACAACCCAATAGGATCGCGTTCCCATGAACGGTCTGGCCAACCAGCGGATGCGGCGATTCGATAGATGCCCATTAACCACTGGAATATTTGCTGTTGAATGTCTTTCAGACTTAAGAGCTCCCAAGATTTAACCATGTCTTCGAAGCCTTTCATGGATTCAGTAATATCCTTTTCTGTACCATACCTGACCAGATCCAGCACTGCCGCCGGTTCGCTAATGGACATCTTCTCATTCTCAGTATCCATCCCATCAACGGATTCAGTGAACAACCGATTGCCCCCATAAATGACTTTCTGCCCTAACGATTCGACGCATTCAACGTACAAGGCATTAAGATGCTTTAGCTCCTTCGGGAAGGCACTTACTGCAATACTGGCCTTCACTTTTACGAATTGATTGATCCGTTGCAAGCAGATCTCAGCCACTGATTTGCATAACTCCAGTATTTTGGGATCAGGACAACTAATCACAGCCACCCAACGGTCCGTGGTATCCTTGAATAATGCTGCGGGTACATTCAATTCTTCAGCCAGTGTCTGGCTGACCACATTGCCAATCCCGAAGAGTACAAGATCCTTCTCAGCCGTCAGCATTTGCATATTGACCAGCGCCTTCAGATCATCTCCTTCAACGACCATCAGCAGCAAGGGAGATTCTTTCATCCAGTCCAAATGCAAGGACTTCAGCCGATGAGTGATGCGGGTTTCTCGATACGGATTGTATTCGTTTTCCACCACTTCGCGCAGAAGTTCTTCTTGCAATATGGGAACAGCAAATTGAACCTGGTACGCAATATTCGTTTTATTTTGCTCCTCTAGCCTCTCCCGCCTGATGTGATCCGTTGCCTTGCGCACAATCCGTTCCATTTCATCCATGTTGATGGGTTTCAATATGTAGTCGATAGCACCCAGATGAATCGCCTGCTTTACCAGGGAAAAATCATCATAACCGCTAATCAAAATTGCTTTCCAATCCTTAGGTTCCCTCATCTGCAATTCACTGAGCAGTTCAAGTCCCGACATCCGGTTCATCTTGATATCCGTAATGATCAAATCGGGTTTGTACTCCTGTGCAATCTGTAGTGCTTCGTCGCCATCGGAGGCAGAACGGACTGTTCCAACCCCATATTCATGCCAAGGAAAGCGCTTACGAAGACCTTCACGAATTTCATACTCGTCATCAACAATTAACACATTAATCATGAAGTAAGCCTCCCGGAAGTTAGTCAGGGTGATTCGACGCCAGATTCAGATCGACTTGCCGCTGCACCTCGCCAATGATTTTATCAAGACCGATGTTCTGTTGTTTTATTCGGTAATCCGATACTGCCTCCTTAACATCAGATACCAATCCGAATTCAATGGACCGACCCATATCTTCATACAACTGAACCCGCTCTTCAACTTCCTTGCTGATCGCATATTCACTAAGCAGCAAGCCTTCTAACGGCGAATCCAAATTGACTGGTATTTTGGCAAACCGTGCTTCCTCTCCCCAGAAATCCCCTGGGTATGTCTCCGTGGACCTGATGAATCGCGAATTCCAAAGCGCCCATTGTCCGCCCCAGCCCATATAGTTGCTTGTCGAATCACTTAAGTTGTGCGGATAAACCACCTGTTCCCCGTCCATCTGATACGTCTTGCCTTCAATGCCGTAGATCACTAAGTCATACAGTTTTCGATCGATCTCCATCATATCGAGAAATTGCAGCACCAACTCTGCGTGCTCCGAATTACGGTTAATGGCAACAACGTTCGAAATTGGACTGCGGTTGACTTGCTTCTTATCCGGGTACAGAAGAGACATTTGCTGACGATAGTTTGAATCAACAAAACCCTGATCAGCAGCATGTGCCCATTCATGCGAGGTAAGTGTAAATAACACTTTACCATTGCGCCATTGATCGGAACTGTCTGCTCGGTCAATCAGTGATTCTGGACTCAAAATCTTGTCCTCATACCATTTCTTGCTCATCGCTGCGGCTTCCACATAGAAGGGTTGCTGCTCAATGGCCTGCACTTTATGATCAGGGTCATTCAGATTAATACCTAGTCCATGAAACCCCAAATCCAGCCACTCCTCTCGCACGAGATAGAATGGAAGTGCTGTAATACGAGTCACTTTACTATTCGGATAAGCATGCTTTAGTTCATGTAAGAGTACGTCTACATCTTGAACCGTCTGTACCGAATCCGGTTCCCGGTAAATTCCCGCTTTCTCTGCGAGATCTACACGCCATCCGGCATATGGACGCTGATTCATTTTGATAGACCATGGCAGTCCGACAATATCTCCGTTCATCATAGTAGATCGCAGGTTACCATCCATCTGATATTTTTTATAGAGGTTTGGCGCATACTCGGGTAAAAGCTTATCCAAGGCCATATAAGAACCCCGCGAAGCCATCTCTCTGAAGGAAGAATCCGAATCAAAATTAAGGTCCCACCGATCACCGGCGGCAGCCATAACCAGAAGTTTCTCCGGATATTCAGGCCAGGAAATGAAATGAATAGAAAACTTCACATTCAGTCCTTTGTCTTTTACGTATTCACTGACTGCCGTCCATACTTCATCGGTCGCTGCTTTTTTCTCCCCGCCAAAATAAAACTTGAGTGTCACTTCCGGCTCACTGGGATGATTAGATGATGTAAAAAAATCATTGATATCTGCCCCCGGGCTGCCCATGCATCCAGACAATGCCAAAGCCATACATAGTAGATAGGGTGCCAACCACCTCTGGAATCTGAAAATGGAACTCTTCATTTAATCCCCTTCCATTTCTGAAATACGGATATCGCCATCCATTCAAGATTTCTATATCAAAAAAAAAAGCATTCACCCGTGTTCACTGTTTAAATATACCCAGTTCTTTTTAGTAAAACAATGGAAAGTATATATCTCATCCAGTTTAAACGATGTACTTCTTCAGCCAAATAAAAGGAGGGGTTATTCTCCCCTCCATCTGCATTTACGAACGATCAGATTTATTTCTCCATCTATTTCATGTACCAAAACTTCCTGTTGTATCAAATAGTACCGATTCCCCTATCTTTCGTTTGGATGTCGAGATCCGCTTCTTCAACTCGGATAAATACAAATCCTCGTCAATTGGAAATTCAACGGTTTCGCCAGTCCAACTGGACAAATGCATGGCGTTCGACAACATTAAGCTATGGATGCCTTCCTCACCGTCCGCAATGAGCGGTGTTCCGTCCAGGATCGCGTTCGCAAATGAAGCGACGATCCCCATATGCTGGCTATTATCCCCCTCCGCTGGAATGACGGATACTTCAACGGACGGTGTTGTGAAGCCTTCCTTCGATTCGAAACAATATTCACGTTCGTTCTGGCTGAGCTTATGCAGCGTCAGTTTACCGTGTTCACAGACAAGCTTACCCATCTCCAGCGTAATCTCAAGACGGTTCGTTCCTGGTAGATCCGCGGTTGTGGTTACAAATACGCCAGTGGAACCATTCGGAAATTCCAAATACGCCGTCACATCATCTTCAACCTCAATATCGTGCCACTTGCCTTCATGGCAAAAAGCACGTACTTTCGAAGGCATGCCGCAGATCCATTGGAGCAAGTCGATGTTATGAGGGCATTGGTTGATGAGCACACCACCGCCTTCGCCAGCCCAAGTTGCGCGCCAGCTCCCGGAATCATAATAAGCCTGAGTTCTGTACCAGTCAGTAATGATCCAGTTCACCCGTTTGATGGCCCCAAGCTCGCCGCCTTGCACCAACTCGCGCATTTTCCGGTACATTGGATTTGTTCGCTGATTAAACATCATACAGAAAACGACGCCACTTTCCTGCGCCTTCTCGTTCATCTCTCTTACCTGCTTTGTGTAGACCCCGGCCGGCTTCTCGCACAAGACATGTAATCCTTTGCTGAAAGCTTGTATCGCAAGTCTTGGATGATCGTAATGCGGTGTAGCGATAATAACAGCATCACAAAGACCACTGTCTATCAGTTCTTCCGGGCTATTAAAATAACCTAATGTATCCGGCAAATACATCTTGGAAGCCTTAATCCGCTTTTCATCCATGTCTGATACGGCGGTAAGCTCCACCTCCATTACGGTGCCATTAATCAATTTTTTCGCATGGTCCGACCCCATATTTCCCATTCCGATAATACCGACACGTAATTTATTCATGATCGATCTCCTTTTCCTCTAGCGGTAACCTAGAGTAGCCAAATTATTGTAGCTCGTCTGCAAACAATCGAATGGACTCGTCTGACATACGTCCTGCTCTACGAGCAAATATTTCGTATTCGCATTTTCAAGCGCTTTCAAAATTCCTGTGAAATTCATGTTACCTTCCATCACCGGTTCCATTTGCTTATCCGAACCCATGTCCTTCAAATGCACGCAATGAAGGCGGTCCTTTAATTTGTCGATCCATTCGCATACGTCAGCTCCGGCAGCATGTACCCAATACGTATCCAGTGTAATTCCCAGTTCTTCGGGTGAAAAATCTTCGATAAGACGTTCGATCATACGCTTGCCATCCATTTTCTCAAACTCGAAGTGATGGTTGTGATACATGAATAGCTTTCCGGATCTGGCGATCCGCTCAGCCGCTTCCCGGAAGTCACTCGCGAAATATCCGTACCAATCCAGTGACCGATATTTATCCGGCATAGCTCCAATACCGATATAATCGCAGCCAAGAATGTTATGCTCCTCAATCACTTGATCGGTTTCATACAATATCCGCTCAGGACTCGTATGCGTCAGAACAATTTGGAGCGATAACTCGTCACACATGGCTCTAAGTGTTTCCGGCTTGATTTTACCGATTGCAGAAACCTGGATCGATGTATAACCCATCTCTGCAATTTTTTGCAATGTACGTTTGATGTCTTTTTCAGTTTGAAGAAAAGAACGTACTGTGTACAACTGTGCACCTAAAATCACGTGAAACAGCTCCCTCTCTACGTTTGGAATGTGTCTACATTAATTAATTATAGTTCTGACATGTAGATATTCCATTGTAAATCGGAGTAATTACATTGCAAATATAGCGTCGATCTATTAGACTAACTTTACACCGATTGGAAGAGGTGACTGGATGAATACTGTCAATATCCATACCGACTCGTTAATTCTTCACCATGCTGTAGACCATAAGAAGACTGAACAATATGCACTTCACTGTCACAATTACTACGAGGTGTTCTATTTCGTTGCGGGTGATGTGAGTTATCTTGTAGAAGGCAAACATTATGTTCCCAATCCCCACAGCCTCCTGCTAATTGCTCCCCACGTTTTTCATGGGGTCAAAATCGAAAGCGACATTCCCTATGAGAGAATATCGCTCCATTTTGTACCTGGCTTTCTACCTCTTGAAAACCAGTCGGTCTTATTATCTCCGTTCCATCCTGATGACAGTTCAGCTGACATCTATTACATGGATAATGGGAATCAAGTTATGTTTCCTTTTTTTAAACAATTGATCGACGCCAGACATGCTGACGAAGCTATTCGTGAATTGTCGCTTCGCGTGCGTCTTGAAGCTCTTCTATCACAAATATTGATAAGCAGCTATTCACTCAAAGGGACATCTGAATCTTCATCATCCACTAGATCCGTATCAAAAATCATTGCTTATCTAAACGATCATATTACCGAATCTATTAAGCTGGACGATTTGTCTGCTGCATTCTACATCAGCAAACATCACCTGAACAAAATGTTCCGGAGAGCAACAGGCACAACGGTTGGCAATTACGTCATTCATAAACGGATCATTATGGCGCAAAACTTGATATCGCAGGGTCAAACAGCCAATTCCGCAGCATCAGCCGTAGGTTTTCACGATTATTCATCTTTCTTCCGCGCTTATAAAAAGGTTCTCGGCTATGCACCTTCTGTCAAACAAAATACAATGCTTCTCAAGTGATGGATTTATCGTTCTGTAATTCTATTTAACATTCAACCATTACTGTTTTATTTTAATAACTCACCTTAATGGTCTTGATTTCAAACGGTTTGAAAACAAGGTTCATTAGGCAAATTACAGTCACTTTCGATCCATACCCCACCATTGGGTTCATACCTGCCGTTTATAACCTGTTCTTTGATCCCTTCAAATACTTCAGGGTAATGCCGCTGAACCATTGCCGTATGGTATGCGGAACTTTGTACAAATTTATATTCATCGTACTGTTTCATAAGATCTGGCATCATATGAGTACCCTCCATAACATGATTTGGTAGGCTAGCATTCATTCTTACATAAGCTGAGAAATTCCTGTCCATTCAACGATCTCGTTCTCTCTTTTATCTTATATAACATCAAGTAGAATAACCGCTGATCATAGGACCAACGGTTATTATATCCACTTCGGGTTACTTCAGACTTTCGCGTAACTCTAGCGTTTTTTTGTTCCAGGCTTCGGTTTCCGGAATGATATCGTTAATATCTCGATCTCCGAAAATAATATCGTTCAAGAGGTTATTGTAGTTGTATTCTCTCCATCCGACGACAGTCAATCCTGACTGGATTCTAGCATTTTGTTGTGCAATTTTTACCGCTTCAATGTTCTTACCCTCCCATATTGGAGCTTCATCGTAATAAGCGGTGATTTCCGGATCGTTAACCGACGCATTTGCCCCTTGGTCAATCTTCCATTTCTGCGCTTCTGGCGTGAATTGGAAGCTTAGCCACAGGAACGCCGCCTCCTTTTGTTTGGAGCCTGCAAGCATGGCGAGTGGTCCATAAATGGAATAACCCGGCTGGCTCACTTTCCCTTTGGGGAACGGAAGCACATCCCATTGAAATGGCGCCTTCTCCTTCAATGTCGGAAGTACCCAGTCGCCACCAATTGCAAAACCTGTTTTACCGTTTATGAAATCCTTAGTCACATTTCCGTCTGCTTCTGCGGCTGCGTTGCTTTGCATGGAACCATCCTTGGTAACCAGCTCCTGAAACCACTTCACTTCGTTCATGATCTCCGGTGTACTCAGCAAACTTTGTGTCATATCTTCGTTCATGTATTGGTGGTTCGCAGCATAACCATCCGCGATCGCTTTACTGGAGAGCATGCGCATTTGAATTTCTGGTTGGCTAGTCACTCCATACTCGCCTGCATTCGAATCGGTAATCTGCTTAGCAATATTCCGGAAATCATCGTAGGTCCAATCATTAGAAGGCATATCGACGCCATGCTTGGCAAGTAAATCTTTGTTCACCAAGATCCACATTGGTACATCAACCATCGGTATCGCCAGCCTTTTGCTGTTGAACGTCATAGTGTCCAAGAAACCCTCAGGAAATTTCGCATTCTGGAATATTTCGCTTTCCTCAATGTAAGGTGTTAAATCTTCAATGAGACCCCCCTGCTCAAAAGCCACCAAATCGGTATCGATCTCGGTCACATCGGCAGGCGTGCCGGCGGCTTCAAGTGATGCAATAATTTCCATGATCGGTTGCTTATTGACCGGAATTTGCTCAATGGTTATCCAAGGATATTTCTGATGGAAGAGTTCATATAACTCGTCATACGTGCCCTCTTTCCAGGAAATGAACTTCAGCGTAACCGGCTCCCTATCCCCATCCTGACCCGGTTCCGTTACAACAGTGTCATTCCCCGCTGGAGGTGAACTCTCCTTATTCCCGCTAGTCCCTGAATTTCCACTGCATCCCGCCAACATAAAAGTCAGAGACAAGACTGCAGACAATATTGATGTTCCTAACCGCTTCTTTTTCAAGCTTTTTCCTCCCCATTGTGATCTTATTTGCGTTCTTTTCTTCAGAGATACAGACCGTCCACAGCCACTAGCGGCCAGCATTCCCCCTTTCCAGTGTAGTCAAAGTTATAATCACTTTATCTACCCAATAATTATCTACTCTACAATTCCAGTTCGTTCAATTCCGGTGATGAACCAGCGCTGGAGGAACATGAAAATCAACATCGGCGGGAAAATAATGAGGAATGCCGCTGCCATTTTGGTTCCTTCCGTAACCGGGTTATTAACCGACTCCTGGCTGCTGAGCAGAGAGGGATTCAACACTTCTTCCAGATTGTCCAGACGTATCGACAACGGTGTGAATCCCTTGGCCAAAAACATGGATGGTTCATAATACATGTTCCAATACCAGATGAAGGAGAACAGAAAGACGACCAGACAGGCGGACTGAGCCAGTGGCAGCATAATTCGGAAGTAAAGTCGGGCTGCAGATGCACCGTCAAGCTTTGCCGCTTCTTCAAGGCTAGGGGGCTGGGATTTGAAGAATTGGCGGAATATGAGAATAAACAGCGCTCCCTTTAAACCCTGGCCGAAGATCGCTGGTACCAGGAATACAAACAACGAATTTAGCAGTCCTAACTTGCTGAAAATAACATACAGCGGAATAATGATGACCTGTGGAGGTATAAGAAAGGTCAACAATACTAGTGCTGTAATTAATCCTTTGAAGGGAATAGCCAGCCGTGCAAGTGCATATCCGGTCATAGAACAGATCAGCACCTGTACAAGTGAACAAGTAAGAGCAATCACCGCCGTATTCCGCAGAGCTTCCGGGTATTGCAAGCCCTCGTAAGCCTTTGTCAAGTTCTCCCATGTAACGACGCGGGGAATCCATTTCACAGACGGGTCCAACAGGTCACTAACCGTCTTTAACATCGTGGTGATCATGTAGAGAAGTGGCTGTAGATACAAATACGCCACAATAGACAGCAGCACATAAATGATCAGTTTAGCTAGCAATCCGTCTGACAAATTCCTGCCCATAAGCAGAGCTTTAAGCTTTTGCGACTCTCTCCGCCACAGCAGGTCTCTTACATTATTTTTGGCCCGATCAAACCATAGCTCTTCTTTCATGATCTTCTCCCCCTCTGGCGCATGCTACGGCTGAACATTCCGAGTACTATCGCGATCAGGACAAAGATGAATCCGAAATAGATCCAAGCCAACGCACTTGCATATCCGTATCCGGTATCCACTTTGAACATATTGTCGCGAATATGCTTCAGCACCGGATTGAGAGGGAAGGTGAAGAGATCTATGATGGTATAGAGTACATTAAGGCTTATAAACGGAATGCTGGCAGGTAGCGTTATTTTCCAGAAGCTGTCCCAAGGCGATGCCCCGTCAATCCGTACTGCTTCATAAATGGATGGCGATATCGTCTGAAATCCCGCGATAAAGATCAAGATCTGTACCCCCGAATACCAGAGAATTAGGACAACGCGACCCAGCACTTCCATGATCATCTTCGCCATTTCGCCTCCGACATATTGCTTCACTAACGGTTCCAGATTGTATTGATCCAGAAAGGGGATATCGCCTGCCCCCTGCGTAAACAGCTCCGACAACACCTGACCAGTGGCGAAGATGACAGGTAAAAAGAATAAAGCACGATAGATGAACCTTCCGGGAAACTTCTGATTCAGCAGCAGCGAAATAAGCAGAGCGAAGATGACGATAATCGGAACCATCAACAACATTTGCTGAAAATAGGTGATCATCTCGATCGGGAACACATTGTCCTTTAGGAAAGCATCCCGGTAATTTTGAATGCCGATCCAATCATATTTAAATCCGCCTGGCACCACCGCCACCTTGTGTAATGACATGAACATTGACCAACCGATGGGTATAGCTACGAACACACTGAATCCGATCATCCAGGGCAGCATGAAAAGCAAACCAACGCCATAGCGCTTGAATTGGTATTGAAGCGCCTTCTTCTTGTGTTCTTGCAACTGGATCATCGGGCAGCCCCTTTCTCCACCTTGAAGCTCTTGGCTGCATAATCCACAATGACGCGAGTTCCATTCTCATACGTGGTCATATAACGTTCATCACTTATTTGCTCGTGATCAACAATCCTAAGCGAATAAAGATCGCTTAAGCTATCAAATCGTCCGTATTCCTCCACAATGCGGCTTTCCCACTTGTCAAACCTGCTACTGTATAGCCCATATACAGGTGTGTTTTTCAACTTACGGGAATCATCATGAGTGACGAAAAAGGATGGCAGCGCTCCATATTCTATCGCCTTCAAAAATTCGGTATCCTCATCATCGCGCAGATTTCCTGCTTCAAATGTGTAAGGTACGTTGCCGTGCAGTGCGATTGGGTAAAATGGAACGGTCTCATCGATCATGAAATCGTAACTAGAGGAGGATGCCATTCCGTCAATGAAATTAGTGCTGCCAAGCACATAAGCATTGCCGCGTTCAATGCTAGCCGATCCCAACTCCTTACGGGTGTAATCAAGTAAACCATTGTATACGGTCTTCGTATATTCTCTTGTACGGATGCCGGACAACTCATAGTCATGCACAAGAATCTCGCCCAATCCGCTGTAATGGATCCCGTTTACTCCAATATCTTTTAACTTGTCAATGGTTTTTGCTGCACTTACTGCCGTATATACTGGTTTAGCAAGATACCACCCATCAATGTTATAAGCCGTACCATCAATACCGCGAATGGCATCTGTTTTGCCAGAGAATGATGACTCGCTGTCCACCCATAGAAAGTCCTCTTGGAAAGTAACATCAATATCTGATTTCTTCATCGAGGCGACAAAGGATTTAGCACCAGTCTCACCTCCGAGCGAACTCTCAATTGGGAAACGCTTCTCCATGTTGTAATCGCCCTCGTTCTGCCAGCCATAAAATATGGTCTTAAGCGAAGCGACACCCTGCTGTTGCAGCCGCTCTACAATTTCAGTCGCTTGATCAAACGTAGTGGTAGCAACATACTGCACTCTTCCAAAAGCCTTTTCATAATTTCCGCCCATCAATTTCAGGTAGAGGGGAACATGCTCTACCGGTTGCAAAGTTTCTCCTAACTGGCCGGATTCTTGTAAATAATCTCGGTATGCACTCGCCATTCCGATATAAGAAGCTTGCTCCCCATTCAGAAAGCGGTACTCTACCTCACGGTCCAGGTCCAATTTTTGCTTCTGAATAGCCTTGCTTGGAGTAGCCAACCTACTCATTCTGTATAAATACTCTTCTCGGTAGATTTGACTCGAGTACACATTGTAGAAGGATGAGCGTTGTCCAGGTGCCATTGCGACTACATTAGCAGAATCCTCGCCTTTCCTCATGACAGCGACATAAGCATGATCTCCACGTTTCAACCCAAATACCGGATAAGCGATATTCTCTCTGTTCTGAACCATTAAATTGATATTCCCTGCATTGGTCAGTTCCTGGCCATACACCTGATGGATGTACCCTTTGGACAGGCTTGCCTTTGCCGTATCATAGCGGATCAGTCCGCCTGGACCATCAGGCACAAATAAATATCCATCTTCATTAGCCATAGCAGCGCCGAAATGAGGCAGGACATCCATTGAAAACAACACGTGATCTCCTTCTTCGCGGATACCTGCTGCCGGTACTTTGACCTTTAATCCGGATTCCGTTAATTCGTATTGAATAGCAAAACCGATGCGTTTGTCAGGAAACCAGTATTGAATTTGAAGTCCTTTCATATCACGGATCATCGTCGTCTCTAAACCGGGCGCTTTATTGTTCAATGTTTCCCTAACCGTTTGGTCAGCCCCTTGGGTACGTACATGGGTTAATACAAACGGGGACTGCAAATTATCCAACAGTTGCCCCTTGACGCTCTCATCCGCGAGCTCAACTTCAGTCGGATTGCTGGTCCAACGGTATCCACTTCTTTTGTCCAGAACGTAGATTTGCGTATTGAGCGGATTCACATACAGGGCGTACTGATCGTTATCTACCGCAATTGCATAACCATCTGCTTGTGCAGTAGGCTTCCATCTTTTACCTTGATAGAGGGAATCTTTCTCTGGTATCAGCACTTGTATTCCAGTAGCGGCAAAAATCTCCGTTGTACTCTGCTGCCATGGTTTTATCACCAACACGATCAGCATCAGACCAAGCACCAGCACAATAACGACGGTCCACCCTGCCCTATTCCATTTTCGTTTGAGTGTGTTATAGATTGATGTTCACCTCTTTGTAAAGCTCATAGAAAAAGTCATACAGATTAAAGGACAGTCCGAATATAATGAAGCCAAACATCCAGATCGTCAGAATCGCAAACACAGTAACGGCCGAGTTTTTGATCGTTTCCACAAATTCAAAATTGTGAATTACTTGCGTCATCACAAAGAACATGGAGAGAAGCCACAGTACCATCACCATATTCATGGCATGAATGATGATCGCTTCATCTAGTGAGACGATGTTGGATAATAACAGAAGTGGAATTGAGAAGAATACGTATGGTGAGAGCGCATACACACTTCCTTGAATTACTTCCCGGAATTTACCCTCACCGTCTTTGACACTGCAAACTAAGTAATTGGCAACAATCCAGGTGATCCAAGGTAAGATGAAGAACCCCATCTCTTTTAGTAAATTAACTTCTGAGAGTTCTACTGGATGAAAGAGAAACCCAGTCCAGTAGATTGTGCATAATTTGATGGCCAGGACGAGAAACAGCAGTGCTATCGTAATCCATGGTGCAATTCTCGCTTCCTTGATCCGGTAGAATCCTTCATATGGATGAAACATCACATAACTGAAATTTTTCAAATCAGCGAAAGGCTGCTGTAAGCGCGCAGAAAGCGGCCGCTTCCGCAGGTATAAACGTATTCCGCGTATACCAAAATGGAGGAAGAGTCCACCCCCTACTAGGCTATATACCAGGATCATAAAGTGGTTCTGCAACCAGTCTAACCTCAGCTTCCAAAAAGCTTTGGAGTAGCCTTCTGTATCAAAGGCTGCCTTCATAAACATCAACGCATCCTCGTTGCGTCCTTCATGTAGAAGCACTTTTCCTAAACCTTGAAAGGTGCCGTTATACATATCGTTACGGGCATAGACAGCTTCCCAGTAAGGCTTGCTTTGCTCGTATTTCCCTTCTGCATACAAAGCTAGCGCCTTCAGAACATCTCTTCCCAAATCAGTACGCACATATTTGTGGACGGTATTCGTACCGCTGTCCGAGATCCAGATCGCATGGTTGCTGTCCACCCCGATGCCTGTCGGATAACCCAATATGCCATACTGCTGCGTATCTTTACTGACAAGACCAAATTCAAACATCGCCTCCCCATCACGGTCGTACATATTGATGTGCATAGAGTCAAGGTCAATATTGTAGAGAAATGCATCAGCATCAATTGCAGCATCAACAATACCGTGACCGTTCTCTAACGTCTTATTCTTGAATATATCCACGCCGCCTGCATTCAGTTTACGGATGGCTCCCTTCCCCTCACCGCCAGCAGTCGAAGTATAGATAAAGCCGTCTTTGTCTAGCGAGACATTTGTAATCGGTTTAGGAAGCGCAGCCTTTTCCTTTGCCAATTGATCTTTATTGAGAACCAGTTTCTTCAACCAGTTGAGCATGGATTGATCAGCTTTGTTAGCACCGAAGTAACCCATGAATTCACCTTGGGGATTTAACCGAACAAGCCCTTGATAAGATGAATTCAGTTGTATGTACATGACACCACGACGATCAACGATCAACTTGACGGGCACAAAGTGCTCGGATCCCATTAATGGTGTATTCGGTTTTTTGAAATCACGCTGAAACACCCCGTTTTGATCAAATACCGCGATCCTCTGATTACCTGAATCCGCAACATACACTGCATGCTCCGGTGTGACAAACACACCTTCCGGTGAAGACAACTGTCCTGATCCTTCTTCTTCACCGATTGTACGCAGCAGACTACCATCCGGATCTAGTACTACGATTCGGTTCTGCTTCTTATCTGCAATGTAGACCTTGTCGTCTGAGGCTACGTCAAGGTCTACCGGTTCCCCAAAGTCGGCAGAATAGGCACCTGCTGGTCTGTAAATCGGCTGAATTTGGAACCAGTTAGACTGGTTACTGTCATAATAAGCCGTCCAGTACGGAAGACTTGCCGAAGCTGCCTTCGGCAGAACGGTCAACGCAATCAAGCCTATGAGTGCCATTGATAACCATTTTTTCATCGCGACTCTACTTCCTTTACTGATGACTTTACTTAATACCGGAATGGACCATCGTCTCCAATACCTTGCGTTGGAAGAGCAGGAAGATGATCAAATTCGGGATAAAGATGAGCAGTCCGGCTGCTGCTGCCATATTCTGTCCTGCGACATTGTTCTGCAGCCCGCTAAGCAGGCTATTCACATAGAACGGTAAAGTACGCATCGCCTCTTTTTGCATGAACAAAGTTGAGGTCTCGACATCACCCCATACATTTTGAAAAGTAAGAATGGATATCGTTGCAATGGCTGGAACGGATAAAGGCAGAATAATTCGTCTGAATATGCCGAAATGACTGGCTCCGTCAATCTTTGCAGCCTCCATTAGATCATTTGGAATCTGAGAAATAAATCCGACCAGCATGAACACCGCTACCGGTGATGCAAGCGAAGGTAAGATGTGTCCGAAATACGTATTGTTCAGTCCAAGAGCGCTGATGACCAGATAACGTGGAATGGAAACAGTTTCGGGTGCGAACATAAGGGAAAGTGTGATCATCCCCATAATGAGTTTCTTGAAATGGAACTGATATTTTGCCAATACATAACCTGCCATTGTACTGACCATGATTACACTGATCAGTGTAAATGACACAACAACCATACTGTTAAACAGGTAACGGGTGAACGGTACCAAGGCATTGGTAGCGTGAAGAAACAACGTTTCAAAGTTATTTAGTGTTGGCTGTTGTACAAAGAATTGAGGTGGAAACAAAAACAATTCATTTTGTGGTTTAAAGGCATGATTGAAAATAAATACAATGGGCAGAGACATAAATACTGCCAGGCAAGTAAACAACAAAATCAGAATAACATCGAAGGATGATACTGAACGGAGCTTTCGTAATTTGGCTATCATACTTATAGCTCCTCCTTCGAGTTGAACAGCCGATATGCAAACCTCATCACAAAATAGCTGAACAACAGCAGCATGACCGACACTGCAGAAGCATAACCAAGTTCGAACCGGATGAATGCATAATCATCGACATGATTAATGATCAGATGACCGGCATACTGAGGAGTCACCGCCATTCCCGTAAGCTGGGTCGAAATACTGCCTGCCTTCAATGTAGACACGATGGTCATGACGGCACTGAACAACATCTGTGGCTTCATCGATGGGATGGTGATATAGAATACTTCCTGAAGCCGATTGGATAGGCCATCGATGCGGCCGGCTTCATACAGCTCGCGATTGACCGTTTGTAATCCGGCAAGCATCGCCAGAAAACCTACGCTGAAACTCATCCATAAGGAGACCATAATCATAATAGGAAGCAAATACTTGGGATCTTGCAGCCAAGTGATTTGAGAGTCAATCCAGCCCATTCGCAGTAAAAAATTATTAAGATACCCGACCCTGTCTCCGCTGAACGCTGCGATCCAAACGACCGACAATGCTACCCCACCGGCCATAGAGGGTGCATAGAACACTAATGTATAGTAATCTCTGACCCGCAGAGGCAGCTGATGTATCAGCCAGGCGAAGAAGAACGATAGAATATAGCCACCCGGCCCAACAATTAATGCAAACAGAAATGTATTCGGAAGTGCTTTGGTCAAGAAAATAATATCTTGCGTAAATAATGCGATAAAATTGTCAAAACCGATAAAATTCAGACTTCCAAACCCATCATAAGATGTAAAACTAAGCGTGGCAGCCATCACGACAGGAATGACGATAAATACGAGAAAGCAGATCAGAAACGGTGCCAGAAAAAGATAACAGAAAGCATCTCTTCTAAGCTCTCTTAGAAAACGCATCCACTTTGATACCAAAGGTGAAGGTGGCTTAGTCGGGTGTAACACGGGAACAATCTCTGTTTTCACGATTCTGTGTCCTCCCATACGTAGGGCTCTGTAATCATTGGAATATTTAAACTTCTGCCCATGATGCCGAAGTTCCGCTGTCTGCGGTCCATCTCCCGTTGCAGGGACGAATGCGCTTCTTCCAATGATTCATCCGCTGGTATGCCGTCAAATACGGTTCGATTCCATGCAAAATCCATCTCCCTGCCCAAGAAATAGTATCCCGGTACATTCGGCATGTTCAATGCCCAACTGGCTTGTTCCCGAATAGCTTTCAAATCATCAGCAGGCCAGTTTAGCGATTCCATCGCATTTACATTTGCTGTATTCCAGCGATATTCAATACCATAAAATGATTCCATATCCGCAGCATACCGAGATTGTACTTCTCCTGAAGTCCACCACTTCAGAAATTCCCAGGCTTTATCTTTCTGCTCGCTTTTTTTCATAATCATGGCGCCAGTTAGGCCTTGAGGAGACCAGCGCACAACCTCATCATTTTCCTGCTTAATTCCGGGTAACGGAGCGACCTTCCAATGTCCTGTAATTTCCGGCGCAGCTACTTGTAACTGGACATAGGTGTTAAAATCAGATATCCCAATCGGAATATCCCCATCCCGAAAGTGTTGAAAGAAAGCCGGGATGTCAATGGGCAAATTGTATTTGGTAAACATCTCGGTCCATAATTTAAATGCTTGTTGTCCAGTGTCGCTGAATATATTAGAATTCAGACCGTCTTGTGTATAAGGGTCGGTACCATGTTCCAGAAACAATGTGGAATAGTCAGCTTTTGGTACGTTCATGGTCATCCCATTCTCTTGCAGAGTGGGTAGGATATCAAACACATCGTCCCAGGTATCAGGCACTTCTAAATCCAGTCTTTCAAGTATGTCCGAGCGGTAGAACAACAATTGAAAATTCTGTACTTCTGGCAATCCATAAGTTCCACCATCATACATCAGAGCTCTGGTAACACCCGGTATGAACTGATTCATCACGTCATCAAAACCTGGATACTGTGATAAATCCTCGACAGCATTTCGCATGGCATAATCTGCAGGTATCGATTCTCCTACTCCAAGTGCAATATCAGGAACCTCTCCTGCTGCATTGCCAAGGATTAACATGTTCGGATTTGGCATAAGATTGATATTGACTTCAATGCCTGTCTTTGGCGTGAAATCCTGGCTAACCAGTTCGCGCAATAAATCAACATAATCCCGCCCTCGTCCGACCCAGATCGTCAATGCACCTTCTTCTTCTTGCCCTCCGAGATCATAATCCACATAGAAGGAACGTGAGAAGTCCGCTAAGGAATAAGGTATCCGCGAGAGTGCAGTAGGCTCTTTGAGGCCTGTCTTAGCATCCGGTGTCCGCACAACTAGATAATCGAGAAGCAGCGGTTGCTTGGTCAGAGTGGACATCCATGTCCCAATATTGGCTTGGATCGTGGAGAATTCTTTGATTTTGCTAGGAATTTCGTTCACATCGCCCAGCATATCCTCCAGGATGGTGACCGAAGCTTTAATGGCCTGTGATAGATCTGAATCCCTCTCATTGACCGAATTCGTATAAAGGAGAATCATATTCAACCGATCTGTAATGGCTTGAAGTTTGTTCTCAACTTCCGGATCGTACTTTTTCATCTCCCATGTCCGGGTTGAGTCAATATTGGAATCGGACGCGCTCTTGCTGTAGTTTCCGGTAATCAACCTCATCTCACGGTCAAAAGAGGCGATCTGTAACAAAGTATCTTTAAGGGCAAACAATATTGGCTGCATACTTGATGAATCCGCGGTCATGCGTATAGAGTGCTTTCCTTGTTCAAGATAGAATTTGAAGGGTTCCCCGGAAACATTAGATAGGGTCGTAATTTCAAATTCCTTATGATAATCAATTGCATAGTTCAGCATCTCCTTGAAAGGAACCTTACCGTCAATAGAGATGGTACGATAAGCTTTAAATCCTGGACGATAGTTCTGGAAGTTCTTGAGATCAATCTCGTACCAGCCGTTTGTTGGCACTTCAATATCCCATTCTACCCATTCACCTGGTAAGTTCCAGTGGTTTCCACCAAGCACATTATAGGTGATCCGTCCCTTGGGATCTGGTGATATGTAGGGCTCTGCCCAATGATCAGTCTGAATCGATAGATGTGATTTGCGTTCAAATTGCTCTGTTTCCCTCACCATGTACCAGTCGGAAGCATCAGATGATACTGAAGGATATGCCCCCTTATATTCCTCGTACGGTATGACATGCTCCTGACTTTGGAATGACATTTGTTGCAATGCAACTCCACCCCGTTCGCCCACTAATCTTAGCGTGTGTTCCCCTCGCTCCAGTCGAAACAACAGCGGACGGGAGGAAACCGAATAATCTGTTACTGCTTTACTTATCCATTCGTTCAGTTCCGTCTGTTGCGGTCTTACCTGCATACCTAGTTCGTTGCGATCATACGGATACTTAGCATCCTTCCACATCCGTTCCAACTCAACACGTTCCGACTCCTCAAAGGGATAACTGCCATCAATCATTACTCCCCGAATCACGGAACTGTTACTGCCCGCTAAGGGCTTGTAATCCAAATGAAGTTCATACCAGCCAGCTTTCGCTACATGAAACGTCCAATCTACTGATCCTGCTTCGTTATGCCAGTTGAGCACGGTTTTTCCGTCTTCCTTCGATTGACTGAGTTTGGTTATCGGTGCTGCTGTGTCATATTGACTAGGATTGATCCGTATTTCATTCCCGTTTTCTCCAGAACGTTCTTGTTCGCTTACTCCCTGCATCAGGATGGCATAAGGGATTTTATCGCCTGCTGGCTGGAATTGAAGTAGCTGATCAGCTGTTACACTACCAGAGTAAACAACCTGTTCATCGGAGGTTATCCACCGGATAACGCCAACAACCAAGGCAGCAACAATCAATATTTGTATCGGAAAGCGAAGATAGCGGGGCAATGAACGCTTCTTCATGTTTCATCTCTCCCAAATACAAGTTCCGTAGTCTCATCAAAAAAATGTATCTTGTTCATTTGAAGTCCAACCGATACGATCTCATCCGTTTCATATCGTGTGACTGGTTCTGTTCTAACAATTAACCTGATATGTCCAAGCTGGATGTAGACATAAGAATCGGCTCCAGTCTCCTCAGTCATTTGTACAATACCTGGTAGGAATGAAGGATCATCGATACGTCCACGGCGAAGAGAGATGTGTTCTGGCCTCACGCCCAGAATAACGTTTCTAACCGCTCCAAATTTTCGTTCTAATCGAGAGACACAGTTTTCTGGAAGCAGCAGCCTCATCCGTTTGTTGGAAAAGTAATAGAACCCATCACTCACTTCGATCGTGCCCTTAATGAAATTCATTTGCGGAGAACCAATGAAGCCTGCTACGAAAACATTCGCAGGTTCATCATAGAGCTTTCTTGGGGGGGCGACTTGTTGAATAACACCATCTTTCATCACAACAATACGTGATCCCATCGTCATTGCTTCCACCTGATCATGCGTGACATAAACGGTTGTCCGTCTTAGTTCCTGCTGCAGCTTGATCAGCTCTGCACGTGTCTGTGCTCTAAGCTTGGCGTCCAGATTGGAAAGAGGTTCATCCATCAAAAATACTTGTGGTTCCCTTGCAATGGCTCTACCAAGGGCAACCCGCTGCTTTTGACCTCCAGATAACTGACTTGGTTTGCGGTCCAATAGGTGCGAGATTTCAAGTATCGATGCTACTCGTTTAACACGGGTATCAATCTCATGTTTCGCAGTCTTGCGCAATTTCAGACCAAGTGCAATGTTCTCGAGCACAGACAGATTCGGATAGAGGGCATAATTCTGAAAGACCATGGCTATATCCCTGTCTTTTGGTGAGACATAATTAATGAATTTCCCATCCAGGTATAACTCTCCGCTGCTGATTTCCTCTAACCCGGCCAGCATCCGCAGCGTTGTTGACTTTCCGCATCCAGATGGTCCTACCAAGACAAGGAATTCCCCTTCATCAATCGTTAAATGAAAGTCGTTGACGGCAGGGCGGGATTCGCCTTTATACCGTTTAAATACATGATCAAAAGTAATACCTCCCACCTATTCTCACCTCTCCCTTACTCAACTTCCGTTTGTATTCTCAATGGTAGCGCAAACATTTCCAGTAAAAAATGAGATAAAATTAATCTTTGTAGTTCATTCTTAATCTGTATTTCAAAACAGCAACTAAAGATAACAAAAACCCCGTGTATGGAACCACTGATCATTGGCTCCATACACGGGCTTAGTTAAAAGATTGAGACTAGTCTTCTAAATATTTAGCTATCTAGACAATAACGCCACTGTCTGCATGATGAGAATATATAGGACTTCAACGCTCACACGTTATTTCATCGAGATCTTCCTTAGGCATTTCGTTAAAGAAAGCTACATCATCGACTGCCAGCCGTACCGTCGGATGACCGGGCTTCGCCGCCTTGCCGATGGCGATCAGCATAATCGGAACGTAGCGTTCGGATATACGGAAAGCTTCCATGAACTTTTGTTTATCGTAGCCGCCCATCGATACCGTGTCGTAGCCTTTAGCCCGGGCGACAAGCATGAGTTGCATCGATACTAGCCCGCCGTCGGTATACACTTTTTCGCGGATGGCCTCGGGCGGCATGCTCGAATACATCCCGGTATAACGTTCCACGAACGATTTAGCCGTCTCTGCAGGCATGTAACCCTCATCGACCGTCATTCCGTATATTTTTTCGGCCAATTTATAACATTCTAAATCTCCAAGTACCGCAATGACAGCCGAAGCCTCGACCACTTGCTGTTGATTAAATGCAATCGGAAGCAGCTTCTGCTTCAGCTCCGGCGAGTCGATTATGAGAAAACGCGACGGTTGCAGGTTAGCGGCTGAAGGAGCCAGCGTAGCTTGCCGTAATATTTCGTTCAATTCCTCCCGCGAAATCTTAATCTCGGGATCATAACTACGAACCGACCGGCGTTCTCCAATAACATCAAAAAAAAGTTGTTGCTCCATCGTTAGTGACGGTTGTGAAGCTGACATGGTTCTCTCCTCCTTTTGGAAAAGCAGCGTTCTGCTTTGGTTTCAATACAACATGAGTAATTTGAACAACACTTGTTGTATTTGTATGTTATAATACCAACCGAATGGTACGCAATCATCAATAACCGTAAACCGTTGGATAGACAACATCACTTCTATAATGTCGTTTTATGAGGGGAGATTTTAACGATGACAAATAAAAAGAATGAAGCTGATCCTCGTGTGATACGTACACGGCGACTCCTTCAAGACGCTTTTGCTTCATTAATTCAAGAAAAAGATTTTGAATCGATCACCGTCAGGGATATAGCAGAGCGGGCTACTGTTAACAGAGCGACTTTTTATGCGCACTTTGTTGATAAGTTTGAAATTCTTGAGACCAAACTAATGGAATCATTTATGACAATCATAAATCGTAGAATAGACGGTCACGAAGTGTTAAATGAAGAAACAATTCAGAGTATTTTTCTAGGTGTGTGCGATTTTCATGAGGGTCTAAGCACGATGTGTAAAAGAAGGTATACATCGCTTGGATCTGTATTCGAAATTCAAATAAAGGAAAAAATCCAATCGATACTTCTTTCCTTTATAGACAAAGACAAGATGCCATCGAGTCCAAACGCACACTTACTAATAAATACAGCTTCTATCATGTTAAGTTGGGGGATGTATGGGGCGGCTTACGTTTGGAACAATGAGGGGCGTCCATCAAGTGCGGAATCGTTCGTTAAACAGACAATGCCCTTAATAATGAACGGAGCCAAGGAACTAAAATCGCTAATTTAGCGGCTTTCAAGAGAACCCTATTTTTGCCTCATGACATAACGGATATTAACAGTATAAAAATTCTTTTAATTTCATTGTTCCACTCATCTTTTATCTTTTTTCCATTATGATCGTATCTGTTCTAGGGTTACCGAAACCTTCTCATCACCTTTTTTATTAATCAAAGCAACTTCAAAATCAGATAACCATTTAAGTTCACCCAGATGTCTAGCATAGGCAAATTCATCTGGTAGTTCTGATATGACCTTCTTTAAAAGTATTTGCGTACCATCGGAATGCATTATAGATATAAATATATCCAAACTTTCTACTTTATGGTGACATATGACTTTAGCATTGTACATCTTATTAGGGCTCTTTATGGTTTTTTTCCAGGTCCATTCATTTACATAACCTAACTGCTCTATTTGCAAAGCAATCTCTCTAAATGGCTTAACATCCCAATTATTATATATAGTAAGTTTCTCTATCCCGTCCATAAGTAGTCTGAGCGTTGTCCTTTTTTTCTCCAACTCACTTTTTACACCAAATTCATTTAAACTAAATTGGATTGGCACTGAACACACACCTGAAATATTAACAATCCTTTCGTCCGAAATGTGATCTACACATTCTATAAGGACTTTCCAACAATCTTTCGTTTTATATTTCCCAAACAAGCGTTCATACATCGCTGTAATACAGCGAGTTTCCAATCTAAATGAACGTCTTTTCCATTTCCAATTCAACTCATAATCTAATTTTATTGCTTCGTTATACTCACATTTTTGATTTTTTATTATTGAATTAACATTTTCTTGATCTACAATATATGGTAAATCTAAATCAAACTCTTTTAGTAGCATATGACCCTCTCCTTAGATTCCTTTCATGGGCGTTTCCTTTGTTGTTCACCCTCTGATGAACCAGATATTTCTTTCGTTTTTAACTCACACTTTGCGATATCGATGAAGGCAGCCATTGATGGAGAAATCCATTTCTCACGATGCCAGAGCATCTGTGCGGAAAAGGATACATCCGATAAATCCCATGGTAAAGCAACTAGTCTACCCTCTCTTAATTCTTCCTTCAAAGCCATCTCAGGTAAAAGGGCGATCCCCAGACCAGCCACAGCACATTGTTTAATTGCTTCGACACTATGAAACTCCAGTTCTGTCAAAGCATCGGCGCCTTTTTTCAATAAAGACTGGTTAAAAGGAGTGCGATAAGAACAGTTTTTTTCAGTCAACAAAAAATGCTGTTTGTGAAAGTCATCAATGATCAATGAAGAGCGAATTGCTAACATATGATCTGGAGAAACCACCATTTTAAAATACTCCTCTTTCAAAAATTCTGAATGCAAGTCTCTGCCTCCAACGAATTCATCCAATACAAATATCACATCTGTATGTCCTTCTCTTAGGCTATTTTTAAGCTCTTGTCCGGACAAGGGACGAAACAAAAGACGAACGTCTGGAAAGTCTTTACGGAAACGTTTAAACAACGCAGGAAGAAAGTATGCACAAAGAACTTCGTCTGCCCCGATAGTAACCGTTCCTGTCGTTTCCCCGTGCTGACTTGATACACTTTTGGCCTCTTCTACATCGTTCAAAATTTTAGTAGCATAAGGCAAGAATTGTTGACCGGCATCCGTTAACATGACATTCTTGCCTAATCGATCCAGCAATTTCACGCCTAATTCTTCTTCCAAGGATTTGATTTGCATGGTTATCGTAGATGGTACATAGCTCAATAGTTCAGCAGTCCGACCAAAGCTGCGTGTAGAAGCCAGAGTCCAAAAGGTTTTTAGTTGACGTATTTCCATAATCGAGCACCTACTTTGTTCAAAAAAATTGAATGTTACCTTCAAAAACGTTTCGTTGAATTGATGATAAGCGTATTGTAGAGTGAAAATCAAGTTATTACTAATTTGGTTATGAAGGAGCATCCATTAATGAATGATTATGAAACGTATCCCCTTGGAGATATATTGCTTCAATCTGGACAGCAACTCCCTCAAGCATTTATTGCTTACAAGACCTACGGTACCTTAAATGCCGCAAAAAATAATGTCATTGTGTATCCGACTTGGTTTGCTGGGCTTCACACCGATAATGAATGGTTAATTGGAGAGAACAAGGCACTAGATCCCAATCGATATTTTATCATTGTGCCCAATATGTTGGGTAACGGATTATCGTCCTCTCCCAGTAACACTCCTGCTCCTTTCGATAAGTCTAATTTCCCTCTCATCTCTATGTATGACAATGTACGTGTTCAACACCAACTACTCACTCAAAAATATGGTATCAGCAAAATCAAGCTAGTTGTGGGTTGGTCTCTCGGTGCAATGCAAGTTTTTCAATGGGGCACAAGTTATCCTGAAATGGTCGAACGTATTGCACCATTTGGCGGAACGGCGAAAACGAGACCACTTGCACAACTGGTATTCCAGAGTATGATCGCAGCATTACAAGCGGATTCAAAATGGGAAAGAGGACTTTACAAGCAACCGCCTGTTGACGGTCTCGCAGCGATGGGGAGAGTTTATGCCCCTTGGGGATTTTCAAATTCATACTATCTGGAGAAATTGTATCAATCTGAGGGATACAGTTCATTGAAACATTATGTAGAAGAATACTGGGATCAAGTGTTTTTATCCTTTGATGCTAATGATTTGATTGCCATGTTACGTACAGGAATAAGTGGGGACATCAGCGCTAATCCGGTGGACCGCTACAACATCGAACAGGCATTACGTAAAATCTCCTCTCCTGCACTCGTTATGCCGGGGTCAAGTGATTTGTTTTTCACTCCAGAGGATAGTAGATATGACGTTCAACATATGCCGAATGCTGTTTTTCAAGCTATAGAATCCAAGTGGGGACACTGTTTTGGAATCGGTGCAAACGAAGCAGATTCACTCGTTATAGATAATCATCTAAAACGATTTTTGGAGTTAGGTTAATTAAATAGGGCTATCGAAGTTTCATTGTTATCTTTCACGAATCTATTTAGATGGTCATCTAATATATAATCAGTACAAGTTCTTGTCCTTGGCTCGGACGAGAACTTATACATTTAAACAAAAAAACGCTAAAATAGCCACTTTCAGTGGGACTAAAGCTTTTTAATCAGCCATCATTTCATAGGGAAGTGTCTTCTTTATATAGTCTCATTGATTTTGATCAACAATTTCTTTAATACTTGCTTCTCCTCGTCGGTAAGGACTTGAACGATTTCTTCCTCCACCTTATGGAAAGACTCTTGGAAGTCTTCAATCAGTTCAACCGCCTTTGGCAATACGTATATGTTTTTTTGCCGTTCATTATTGGCCGGGATTTTACGCTCGATGAAGCCTTTTTGCTCTAGAGCTTGAAGCATACTTGTAATGCTGGCCCGACTTAGATGAAATCGATCTGCAAGATCCATTTGAATAATATGACTATTTGGGTTTTCGTAAATATAATCGATTACTTTTCCTTGTTGAGCGTTTAACCCCAGCTCTTTTATACTTTCGTCCGCTCTTTTCTTTAACTTAAGACCGATAATCTGAAATAAATCCAGATAGGGTGTTTCCTTTCGGGATTTCATAATCTTCCCTCCTGTGATTGTTAGGAATCTAATTGTAAGTATATAAACTATACTGCGATCCTTTTGGCTTGTCAAAAAAAACATTAGTTAGTTGACAGTTAGAAAACTAACAGTTATTATTCGAATTGTTCACAAACAAACACTTGGGAGGATTTCAAATGGAGAAGGTAACTCAAAATGCTGCGTTAGAACAAGTTACGGCGATTACAAATGTACGTGTCTTTGATGGGGAGCAAATCATTTCATCAAGACATGTTGTCATTAAAGGGGAGTCTATTGTTTCAGTCGGTGGAGACATTCCGGCCGATGCAACGATTATCGATGGAGATAATGCGACTCTAATGCCTGGTCTGATTGATGCACATGTCCACACTTCCATCGGCGGATTACGAGATGCCCTAAAATTCGGCGTTACCACTGAACTCGAAATGAACGGTGATTTTACTAAACGAGGGCGCGAAATTCAGTTAAAAAATGTGAATGACATCGCAGATGTCCGTTCTGCTGGCACAGCAATCACCGCTCCGGGTGGCCATCCGGATGAATTACTGCCAGATGGAGATGAAATACCTGAATTCGTTTTAAAGGAACTAGAGAAGTTATCGGAGGCAGACCGGGAAGCAATGTTAGCCGCATACGCTCACGATCACGATGAAATACCGCAAGTGACAACCGTCGAAGAAGCGATTAAACATGTGCATACCCAAGTCGAGAATGGGGCCGACTATATTAAGATCATGATTGAAGAAGGTACGGTCATGGGTGCACCTGGCCTGCCTGTATTAAGCGACGAGATTCTAAAAACAGCCGTGACAGAAGCCCACAAGTCCGGTAAGCTGGTCATCGCCCACGTCTTGACGGCTCTTTCATCGCAACAAGCCATCGATTTTGGAGTCGACGGTTTGGGGCACTTGTTTATCGACAGACCCGAGTACACCTCCGAGTTAGTGAAATCTATAGCAAGTTCAGGCGCATTTGTTACTCCGTGCTTGGTGTTGAATTCATCGATTATTGGAATTACGGCATCCGAATTGGCGAATGATCCGCGTGTTCATTCCAAATTAAGTTCAGACTGGATTGATATTTTGAACTCAAGCTTCAATACGTTCCCTCAAGGCAATATGGAGAACAGCTTTAAAAATGTGATGGACCTTCACCGTGCTGGAGTTGATATCCTGGTAGGGACAGATGTCGCACCGGTTCCCGTTCCGAACCTAGGCGGCCTTGCTCATGGGGCAAGTGTCCACCACGAAATGCAGTTGCTGGTGAAAGCCGGGTTCACTCCGATCGAAGCTCTTCAGTCGGCTACTTCGAAACCGGCCCGTTGCTTTGGTCTTCACGATCGCGGCCGTATTACCGAAGGTGCGCGTGCTGACCTCATTCTCGTAGACGGTGATCCAACAACTAACATTTCGGATACCTTGTCGATCAAATCCGTGTGGTTTAATGGTTCGCAGCAACTAGGTTAATCCCATTCGTTCTGCCCGTATATTGGAAAACTCCGTGCTTCGGCACGGAGTTTTAAGCATTTTCCTCTTGGAAAACCTTACCTTTGCACTGAATTGCGTATTCACCTAGGGCTCTTCGGGATCTACGGTTACAGGTAAAAGGATACGGGTTACTGTCCTATTCACATCCATTTCACTTCTCTGGATACGGATCAATCATGCGAATCGTGCCATCCGGATTGTACGTTAACTCAGCAAACTTGACGCAGCGCTTGTAATCGACGCCGCCGGAAAGGGAACAATCGTGATAGAACAAATACCACTTTTCCCGGAATTGTACAATCGAATGATGCGTTGTCCAGCCCATGACTGGCGGCAAAATGGTACCTTGGAACGTAAACGGACCCATCGGATTGTCGCCAATGGCGTACACCAGCTTGTGCGTTGTTCCTGTGGAGTAGGACAAATAATATTTCCCGTTATATTTGTGCATCCAAGGGCCTTCAAAATATCTGCAATCCTCATCCCCAGCGGTCAGCGGATTCCCTTCCTGATCCACGATGGATATCTCCAGCGGTTCCGAAGCCATTGAGAGCATATCTTCACTCAGATTTGCAACTTTTGGTCCGATCGCCGGAGCATCCGGAGCAGGTCCTTCCGCATGTTCCACGTAGCTTCCAGTCTGCCATTTCTCCAACTGTCCCCCCCACAACCCGCCAAAGAACATATAAGCCTGCTCATCATCGTCCACGAACACAGCGGGATCAATGCTGAAGCTGCCCTGAATATATTGCTCCTCCGGTTTGAACGGGCCTGTCGGTGAAAACGATGTAGCCACGCCGATGCGGAAAATCCCATCATAATCCCTAGCCGGGAAAAACAAATAATAGGTGCCTTTTCTGTATGCGACATCCGGAGCCCACATTTGACTGGACGCCCAAGGGACATCCTTCACATGCAGCGCTTCGCCATGGTCCGTCACGGGTGAATTCATGTCCGCCATAGACAGCACATGATAATCCTCCATCTTGTACTGATCTCCATTGTCATTCACCGGACCGTCGTGATCCAGATCATGGGAGCGATAAATATAAATGCGATCCTCGAATACATGCGCTGACGGATCAGCAGTAAATATATGGGTAACTATAGGTTGATGCGGTTTAGGTAATTCGGACATACAAATGGCTCCTTCCAAATAGATATGCACTCCCGAGTATTTCTTCGGGACTGCTATGGGGTAAACGAAACGATATTGATCCGTTTCATGTCACTTGGGTACAGTAATTCGCGCAACACGCTGATACGCTTCCTTTGGACGATGCAACTCATCGAACAGGAATGGCCAGTTTTTCCGCCCTCGGACAGGGAAATTGTCAAGCCAGGTATAGTTGTCGGCAGCCCCCCAGAATGTCACAGCGCTAATATGCTCCTTATATTCGTGAAGCAGGCGGAAGATGGATTCGTATCGCTCGGCTTGCAATTCCAGCATCTCTTGCGATGGCTGAACGAGATCTGTACGTCTGTCTTCAAAGCGAAATACCGATACATCCAGTTCGGTGAGCTGAAGCTGCAGTCCAAGCTGCGCATACCGCTCAATTGCTGCGCGCATATCATCCAGGGACGGATCATACAGATTCCAGTGTGCCTGCAGACCAACGCCATGAATCGGCACGCCTTGATCGAGTAATGAACGGACGAGCCGATAGATGCGTTCCCGCTTATGTCGATCAGATTCGTTATAATCGTTGTAGAACAACAACGCTTGCGGATCTGCTTCATGCGCGAATTCAAACGCTTTGGCAATAAAATCCTCTCCGGCGATATCCAGCCATTTGGATTGGCGCAGGAATGCGTTAGCATCATCCGCATCATCGGAAATAACCTCGTTTACAACGTCCCAAGCGTAGATAACGTCCTTATATCTGCCAACAACGGTCTCAATGTGTGCCTTCAATCGCTCCAGCAATACATCGCGCTCCACCAGTCCGCCAGTTTCATTCTCGAACAACCAATCCGGAGTCTGGTTGTGCCAGACCAGCGTATGACCACGCAGCGCCATGCCTTGCTCTCTGGCAAATGAAGCGATGGTATCTGCATCCTCAAACGTATACAGTTCCTTCTGTGGATGCACACTGGAGAATTTCATTTCATTTTCTGCCGTCAGGCTGTTGAAGTGATATGCAAGCAATGAACGCTGGCTGTCAATCGTCTTCGAACTCACTGCTGCTCCAATGTGGAATGCATCCTTGTACAATTCCTTCAGTGAAGCCTCTTTTCGAAACGAACCCATAATTTCCCTCCTTTAAATTTCCTTCTTCGCATTGATTTATTAGCAACTGAATCAGACCGAGTACTCGAACCAATCAAAATGGGCAGGTGTGCTACTTGCCTTACCATTGCCGGTAGCGTATAGTCCGACCACCGCTCCGGTAAAGCACATTTTGTGCACAAAGTCCTCCGGTGATATGGCACGTGCTGAGCCTGAACCCAAGGCTGTCCAGTTCTGTCCGTCCTCGGAACAAGTCAGCCTATATTCCTTCTCTGTCGATTCGATTCGGAGCGACAACCGCTCCATTACAGTCTCGCTCTCGTGAACCAAGATCGACTCTCCGCGCATCGTCAAACGAGCAAAGAGTATGTTTCGTCCGTTCAACCGTCTTATGCCAATCTCATAGTGTGCATCCTCATCCCGGCGTACACACAACCCCGCTTCTTCTCCATCGACAACTGGCTTGAATGTCAGGCAGGTTGTAAAGCTGGCATGAATATGCTGCTGCCTGCGCCCTACAAACGTAATCTGACTTACGTCCCCAAGACCTCCCGCTTGACCATACAACGTTAAGAAACCTGGTTTTTCTGTAAGCAAGCATGCTCCTTCTGTTGGGTTCCGCACAAACATCCATTGCGGTCCAAGTTCTCCTTCGAATTCTTCCCGGCCCACAACGATAGCTGTATGGCTCTCAGGCAAAGATTGCAATACTATGGGCAAACGCTGGACCTTCATATCTAGACTTACTATTCCTTCATTGTTGTCAATGTGGGGCCACCCCTTGTTCCAAACGACCGGTGCGAGGAAAGTTTCCCGTCCAAGCACACTATATCCGTCCTCTGTCAAACGAACGCCAAGGAAAACGGCCCACCAGTCTCCGTGGTGATCCTCCACCAGATCGGCATGACCCAAATACTGGATTGGATGATCTAAATGTCGATGGGTCAGGATCGGCTCAGGATAGCGTTCAAACGGACCATAAGGTCGATCGCTTCGGCCGATGATCTCACGATGCTCCTTGGCCGTCCCGCCAGAAGCAGACATCATGTAATACAAACCATTGATTTTATACAGATGCGGTCCTTCGGTCCATGGCCCCCCATCCCCATGCCAGACGACTTGCGGTTCGGAGAGCGCCTCACCTGTAACGATGTCGATCTCGTACTGGATAGCATGAGAATCGTAATCGGCGCCTTGTTGAGCGGTCACGTATACTTTGCCATCGTCGTCAAAAAACAGAGATGGGTCGATTCCACCGTATGGAATGCGAATTGGATCGGACCATGGTCCGGCAGGGTTGGTTGCCGTAACATAGAAGTTCCCGATGCCCCTTACATCTGTCGTAATCATATAAAACGTGCCTTCATGGTATCGCAGCGCTGGAGCATAAATGCCGTCCGAGCTCTTCTGCCCGGTCAAATCAAGCTGGCTGACCCGATCCAATACATTGCCAATCTGCTCCCAGTGAATCAGATCCCGGCTCCGAAAGATCGGCACTCCGGGAAAGTACTCAAATGAACTGCAAATGAGGTAAAAATATTCTTCCGCCTTCACGATGCTGGGATCCGGATAGAATCCGGGAAGGATCGGGTTGGCATAACAGATCGTATTAGCTTGGAGTTGCTTCATCTATTCCTTCACACTCCCTACATTTAGTCCAACGACAAAGTATTTTTGCATAAACGGATACACCAGCAAGATCGGAACAGAAGCGACAATTGTAACTGCAGCACGAATGGAAATTGGAGTTACCTGTGTTGAATGCTCCACCCCCACGCCGTTGGCAACGGAAGGATTGCTGTTGGCGTTCATACTGGAAGACAACAGCTTCATCAGTTCGTATTGCAGTGTGCTGAGCTCCTGACGTGATGACGTGTACAGAAAAGCATCGAACCAGGAATTCCACGCGCCGACTGCGACAAAGAGCGCAATGGTCGCCAGCACAGGTTTGCACAGTGGAAAAATAATTCTCCAGAAAATTCTGAAATCTCCTGCTCCGTCAATTTTGGCTGATTCAATAAGGCTTTCGGGGATCGTGTATATATAAGTACGAATGACGATCAGGTTAAACGCACTAATCAGTGAAGGCAGGACATACACCCAGAAGGAATTAATCAAATGCAAATCCTTCATCAGGAAGTACCCCGGAATTAGCCCTGCATTGAAATACATCGTCAGCACAAAAATGGTCGTAATCAGCTTGCGGAAAATATAATCGCGCCGACTCAGCGTATAAGCGAGCATGGTGGTCAAGAAAATGTTCAGAACGGTGGATAGTACTGTACGTGCAACGGAAATCAAAAATGCGTTATAAATTGTGCCTGATGCAAATACGGCTTTGTAATTCTGCATGGTGAAATCGCGGGGCCATAAATATAAGCCTCCTCGAATGGTGTCATTCCCTGCATTAAACGAAACCACAATTGTGTTCAAAAATGGATACAACGTCACAATCACCAACAGAACCATGAAGATGGTGTTAAAGGTATTGAACAGAAACGGTTCCATACCTCTGCCACCCGGGCGGCGAACGGAAAGCGCCGCTGTATTTCCTAAACCAGACAATGGTTTTTTTTTCGTCATTATAACAGCCTCTCTTCCCCAAGCCGCTTGGCGGTCCAATTCGCTACAAGTAACATCGTAATGCTGACCACGGTCTTGAATATTCCGCCTGCAGTTGCGAGCGAATAGTTGCCCTGTGCAATCCCGTATTTGAGCACAAAGATATCAATCGTTTCCGCCCAGTCAACAACCAACCCATTACCCAGCAAATACTGAACCTCGAAGCCGGCTTCCAGAATATGTCCAATCGACATAATCAGCAGGATGACAATGGTAGGCTTGATTCCCGGCAAGGTGACATTCCACATTTTTTGATATCGATTGGCTCCATCAATATCGGCAGCTTCATACTGTGCCGGGTCAATAGAGGCCATGGCCGCCAAATAAATAATGGTGCTCCATCCGACTTCTTTCCAAATATGAGAACTTGCAACAACGCCCCAGAAATACTTCCCTTCCGTCAGCCACAAGATCGGCTCGTTGATTAAGTGCAGTTTCATGAGGATATCGTTGATAATGCCGTCAGAAGCAAGTGATGTCGCTACGATGCCGGTAACGATAATCCATGATAAGAAGTGAGGAAGATAAGAGATGGTTTGTACCGTCCGCTTCCACATGATCTTCTTGATCTCATTGAGTAACAATGCCAAAACAATAGCGGTAACGAAACCCAAAATCATGTTGATGATACTCATGGCAAGCGTATTGCGAAGCACGCGCAAGAAATTGTCATCAGTGAACAAAAATTGAAAATGCTTGAACCCTACCCACGTTTGCTGCGAGAAACTTCTGGCCGGTTTGTAATCCTGAAATGCCATCGTCCAGCCCCAGACAGGCACATAAGCAAAGATGATAATGTACGCAAGCAGAGGAACAGACATCCATATGAGCTGTCTCTGTGCTTTGATATTTTGCCAAGTAATCCGCCTAATTTTCGGTTTTTTCTTCGGGCGGAGCGGCTTGGTACCCACTACAATTTCCTCCATAATATCAGGCTCCTATCCATCTTTATATTGAAAGGAATAACGTCCAGCGATATGTTCATCAAAAAAATCAGGAAGGAAGGTAGCCTTCCTTCCTGACAACAATTTCTTATTTCACAGACCAGTTATCGATTCTCCACTGCAATACTTCATTGATACGATCTTCATACGCTTTGATATCCAGCTTTTGAATTTCGGAAACGTATTCGCTCCATACACTGCTGAATTCAGACGTGTTAGCCAAAATCGCTTTCGGCAAATATTTGGTTGACAACTCGTTCAACTTCGTATTGGCAATCTTAGCTGGAGATCCCTCTACCACATCGACAGACCAAGCAGGGTAAGTCACCGGATTCTCTGGTGGAGCACTGAAGAAATCGACATAGCTTTTGAAACCGTAGGCGTCCAAAACTTCCTTATCAAACGGTCTCAAGCTGGCTTGATATTCTTCCGGCTGATTGCTTGCTGAAGTGGCGTTGCCATCGCTAAAGTAACCTTCCATCTTCGGTGCAGTTCCATAGAAAGCATCTGCTTTATTGGCCAGTTTCCAGGCCGCATCTGCGGCATTGTCGCGCTGCTCTTGGGTTTTCATGAAACGGCCTTCGTCATTCACGTAATAGTCTTCATCCTGAATGCCCCAAGTGAGTGTCTTTTGCCAATCTTCTTCCATAAGCTTGTCGAGCGCTTTAATAATTTTCACAGGGTCCTTGGCACTTACAGTAATGCCGAAACCATTGTTCAGGTTAAGCGCCGCTCGGTCGCGATAGTAGTCCTTCGTGCTGCTGTCATATACCAGCGGGAAGCCGACGTACGTGCGTTCAATTTTGTCCTGCGTTATGAGTGAATCTTCCGCGCTGCCGAAATTCCAGTGTTGGTCGAACATGCCGAGTACTGCCCCACTGGACAATTTGGCCATATATTGGTCGTAGTTTTGTGCAAACGCTTCCTTATCCAGCAAGCCTTGTGCATTGATTTCATTTAGTTTCTGATAGTACGTCTTGGCATAATCCTTGTCTGCAAAAATCTCCGCCATGCCGTCGTTGACGACCACACCACCATCATTCGGATGACCGATCAAATGCTGCGGCGGGTTCAGCAAACCCCAGTTTTTCCAATCATAGTTCAATACCTCGAAACCGACTGTCGGTTTGCCGTCAATGGTTGGATACTTTTCCTTGTATTTCGCGATCAAGTCAAAGTATTCGTCAAGTGTCTTCGGTGTCGGATAACCGAACTCTTTCAACACGGCTTTTTGAATCCAAAAGGCAGGTCCGCTGTAGTAAGTATCAGCCACTTCACCGTTGTATGCACCGTAGTTTGGCAGGTAGTAAATGTGTCCATCATTCGGGTCCTTCATTTGATTCCAATACTTCTCGTAATGCTTCTTCAAATTAGGCGCGTGTTCTTCAATCAGATCTTCAAGCGGTATGACTGAACCGGCTGCCGTAAGTTTGGTATCGGCTGAGATGAGATCCGGATAGTCCCCACCGGCGATCATGACGCCAAGCTTTTGGTTCTTGTCACCAGCCAAAAATTCGAATTTGAATGTAACGCCGAGCTCATCCTTGATTTTTTTGTAAATTTTGTTGTCAGCAGTTGGTTGTTGTCCGGCCTCGTTCAGGAATACCGAGATTTCTAACGGATTGTCAACCCCCACCTCACTACCTTTACTGCTCTCCTCTCCGCTGCCTGAATTGCCACCTGAGCAACCTGCTAGCACAACGCTCAACGACAATAACAACGTTGCCCCCATACGGAAGAATGATTTTTTGTTGTCCCCCATAAAGCACCTCCAAAATTTGATCTCACTATATGAAAGCCCTTTCATTTGAATTTAATTATAAATTTACATCTCTATGGAAACTATATTCGAATTATAGCTCTTTCCGAGAAAAGCTCAGGTTTTCTTGTATTCGTTAGGAGACATGCCCATACGTTTCTCAAATTGCTTTAAAAAATGATGGTAACTGGCGTATCCAACCTTTTCCGAGACCTCGCTATTTTTGTATTGATTCATCTGTAGCAACCGACATGCCTCCTCAACCCGCAGGTTATGAAGCAGTTCATTGAAGCCGATCCCATTTTTGCGTATCAACAGTTGTCCCAAATAGGCCGGATGCAGGAAGAAACGTTCCGACAGCAACTTAATAGTCAATCCCTCCCGGAAATGCGTATGAATATAATCGTTGATATCCTGCACAATACCCTGCGCTTCGAAGACGCTCTCTTTAAGTAAAAACTCAAAGCATACTCTTCCACATGAATGCAGCATGCCGATCAAATCGTCAAAGGTTAACAGCGCTTCATCCAAATCCGGGATTTCAAACATACGGTAATTCTCTGAATCTTCAGCCATCTGCGCCCTCATGTAAGCCCGAATTTCATGAAGAAGGTAAATCACAAATTTTCGAGCCTCATCCGGATGGACCCGTATCTGTCGAAAGGATTGCTCAATAAACTCCACAGCGGACTGGTAGTTGGCGTAATCAATGAGCTGAAGCGCTCCCAGTACTCGCTCGATCAGTTCAACCTGTTTGTTGTACCTTTGAAAATCGTGGTTCTGGAGATCGGCATAATCCATTATGCAATTCTCTTCCGTTTCATAAAAAGCGTGCAGCAACGCCTTCTCTGCTGTTATCCGGGAGTTGCTGATGTGATGAAGAGAGGATTCGGTTGAGCCAATCGCCATATATGTACGAAAGCCCGCCAGACGGCGAGCCAGTGTTTCTAATTGTTTTCTAAAATTTCCGCTCGTTCTATGAAGTCCGGGGGAAACATCGCCAAACACAATGCATACAAGATCATTTCGCATACGAATGATATAAATGACATCCCGTCCGTTCAGAACCTCTGAAGCAAGACTGCTCCACCGACCAAACTCTTGCTCGGATACTTGAACCAGGCATACATTCCAGGATCCAGCTGACTGGGACAGGGACTGCATTAGTTTAGTATCCTCTGCAGATCGCACTTTGCCTAACAAAGCCTGCTTCATTATCAAAATCTCCTGCTCTCTCAATGCAATCTGCCCAATATACAGCTGCTCTTGCTCTTTTAGCAGTTCCATGCCCATCGTGCGGATCTCGGACTCCGCCTGTTCCTCATCCAATGGTTTTAACAGATAACCGGAAACTTTGAATTTAAGCGCTTTTCGCGCAAACTCAAAATCGCTGTACCCTGTAAGAATAATGAACTTGGTCGACCAGTTTCCTCTACGTCGCCATTCTTCAATCATTTCCAGTCCATTCATAATGGGCATATTAATATCCACCACGACAAGATCCGGCTGTAGCTCTTCCATTCGTTTTAGTCCTTCCGCACCGTTGCTGCACAAAGCGCATACCTCAAAGCCAAGGCCTTCCCATGGGATCCACAGCTGCAAGCCCTCTAGCGCCCATGGCTCATCATCAATTAGCAGCACTCTAAATGCCATTGTCCTTACCTCCTTTTTCACCCTGGTGCTCTAGCAGTTGCAATGGAATTTCGAAGGAGACCTCTGTCCCTTCTCCTATTCTGCTCACCAAGTTAAAATCCACTTTATCGTCATAATACAATTCAAGACGGCGATATACGTTACGTATGCCAATATTACTTCCTCCGCTCTCCTCCTTGCTTCGCATATGATACAGAACCTCTTGCAGCCGTTCCTTATCCATGCCCTTACCATTATCGGATACAATGACACGCAGGCGTTCGCTCACAACTTCTGCTTTAATCTTTACATAGCCGAGCCCCTCAATAGCCTGAATTCCATGTTTGCAAGCATTCTCGGCCAATTGTTGGATACTCATTTTTGGAATTCTATACTGCCTCGCCTCTTCGCTAATATCAATGTAATATTCAAACTTGTCTCGAAAACGGAATTTCTCAATCCCCAGATACATGACCGTAAAACTCATTTCCTCTTCCAGCGTGACCACATCGTCCTTCCAATTCAACAAACGGCGAAGCAACTTGGATAGGTCCTTGATAATGTCTTTGACATCTATATAATTGTTTTTGGTGCTGACCACCAGCAGCGCATTGAGCGTATTAAATAAAAAATGAGGATTCATCTGGCTTTGAAGCAAATTCAGCTCAGCGCGAATGCGCTCAGCCTCCTGGCTCCGTTGCTGAATTTCAAGCTTGTACACATTATTGATCAAGGAATGGATCTGAGCCGTCATCATATTGAAATTACGAATCAGATGACCTATCTCATCCTGTCCCCCATCAATGTTGATCAGATCAAATTTCTCATTCCCCACTTTTTGCATATGTCTGGATAGACGTTTCACTCGATAATTGTATGAACGCAGCATGACATAGATGAAGATGGAGGTAACCAAAGTAATGATACCAGCGAGCATACCGAAATAAAGCTTCATGGAGAGCATCGCTTGTTTGACACGTGTTTCTTGAGGCACGCCAATGAGCTTCCAACCTTTCACATAGCTGGCCTTGCCAATCGGAACGATATGTAGGTCCTTGTCCACCGCTTTGCTTGTATCGAATAATGCATAATCACTATCTACCTCACCCTGATACTTGTCATCTGTGGACACGATAATCTGATTTTTGGCGTTGACCAAATACAGATCCAGCGAACTCTTCTCTCTCGCAATAACGTCATAGAATCGATTAAGGTAAAAATCAATGCGCACCAGCTTCTTGTAAGAGTTGTCTGCGTTGTAATAGTCCATTTTTTCAATCACGCTAAAATACGACGAGGTCGCCGCGCGATCATTCGCAGCCTGATCGCGATAAGCGAGTACACTTAGTGTTTCCCCTGCCGCTTCCCATTGTCTGAACCACGCGCTGGCGTTCATTGAGCTGTTCAGATAATAATAATCCCCTCCAGACACAATCGTTGGGTTATCTGTGTAGATGCCGATTCGCTGGATCTGATTGTTCACGGGAATATAGGAAGTCACCCGATGGCGAAGCTGTTCATCGAATGTATTGTAGAAATCCAATTGGCCTTTGTATACACGATCCATGGATTCGGACAACAGCTTGTCCGTGATTAAGGCGTGACTGACAGCGATCCCCCCGTCAATCATGGTGTGAATGTCCTTTCTCGCCCGCTCCAAGGATATTTGCAGATTCTGCTCTTCCCGCTCCTTGATTAGCCCCGACATACGATCCATGAACAAATAATTGCTTGCTATGATCGGAAGCAAAATACCGATAACATAGATCAGCATAAACTTGTAGTTCAAAGGAATATCGTTCACGATGCCGCGAAATCGCAATTTCTTAAACATGTCTTCCATCGCCATCCTTCATTCGTTACTTGTCGAATCAGACCTATGGTTGTTTTCGGTATGTAGAAGGAGCCATACCCGTCATTCGCTTGAACTGACTTACAAAATAGTCGGCATTGGGGTACCCTGAATTAACCGCAACTTCGGCTATGCTGGAACAGCTCTGACGCAATAGTCTCTTGGCCTCCTCGATCCGTTTATCATTCAGATATTCCCGAAAAGACTTGCCAGTCTGCTGTCTGAAGGCTTGCCCCAGATAGTTGGCATTCATATGAAATTTCTGGGCAATTTCCTGGAGCTGCAGCTTCTCCCGAAACTCATGGTTAACATACTGCACTACACGAAAAATCGTGCTGCATTCTTTTTCTTTCCGCAGCTCCTGCAGAGCTCTTAAAGCGTTGAGACTTAATATCAGTGCATATTCCCGAAATGCAGGATAGGAAACAATGTCGGTTAAGCCGCCCAACATATGTTGTAGCTGCAACTCGAAACTATCTACATCCCCTTCCAGCTCCTTCAGTTGCTTGAGAACTCCCATTTCAAGAGCAAGCAATTGTACCCGAACATATTCTATATCCGACACAGACAGCCCTGAATCTGGACTCGCAAGCAGCTCATTTACCTCTCTCTCCAACCCATCCTCTTCACCCGTTAAAATGGTTTTAAACAGGTTAGTCAACGCTTTTTGATTTACAATCGCCATGTTACCATGCATTGGCAAATCTTGATCACGAATAATGCCACTCCCTTTTTGATAACGCTTCCATTTCAAAGCAGCAAATGCTTTTTCATATGCCGACCGCATAGCAACTACTCCACCTGAGTGATATCCAAATGCCACAATAATCGATCCATGATCGGAGTACATCTCGAACAGGGTTCTTCCTAACCTCTCAAGCCAATTCAGAGAATCTTCAATTTCAGCAGCAAACACACCCATTCTTCCGTCAGCATCCATAAAAAACTCGTAGTGATTAGAACTAGCCAAACGCTCTACCTGGGACTGTATATCCTCATTACAAGTATCCGTCTCAATTAAAAGACAGGCCATGTTCTCATGACCCTCCATTTGTAATATACTTTCCACTTCGGCTTGCAGCTCGCTGCTGTCCTCACCCTGAAACAGACGGTTGAACAAGCAATTTACATATAAAGTACGCTCTTGTTGATGCAGTTTCTCTGAGACAAGCTCGTTCTGAATTTTACGACTCATCTGTTCTAATACGTTTTCAATCTCAAGCTCATCAATAGGTTTGAGCAAATAATCCTCCACACGCTGTTCCAGCGCTGTTTTCGCATAATCAAAGCTATCGTATCCGCTTAATATGACAAAACGTGGCGGTTTGTCTAGTCTTTGTAACGAACGGTCAATCAGTTCAAGTCCGTTCACTGAAGGCATATGAATATCTGTAAACACCAGATCTGGCCGAAGGTTCTCAATAATGGACCAAGCAGCGTTCCCGTTCTCAGCCTCTCCACAAATTTGAAAACCGTATTTGTTCCAATTTACCATTGTTCGCAGACCTTCAAGTACCCATGGCTCATCATCCACCAACAAAACATTCATCATTCTTGTTTCCCCCCGTTAATAGTGATGAATTTTGTCATTGTACACTTTGAATTTGCGACTTTTAGTTAATCATAACATCCGAGAAAAGAATGCCAATACTTCAAACCAATATACAATAATTTTTAAAGAAAGTACTTTAATTTGAACAGTACCTCTGCTTGTATACCTCTCTGACAACTGATTTAATGTCTATGAGCAAGGATATTGATTAACTTACCAAATGGATCACGTACATAGAATCGACGAACTCCCCAGGGCTCATCCGTAAGATCATATTCTATTGTATAACCAGCACTTTTCATGCGTTCGTACACTACATCGACATCATCGACTTCAATTGAAAGGTCAGGTGTAGGTGTATTGGAGCCACCTTGTGTAGCGATACTTATTTGAACGTTCTCCTCCCCAAGTAATCCGTATGTTTCAATCCAACCGTGATTCATCAATAAATCAAGTTCAAGCACATCCTGGTAAAAGTTTTTTGCTACTGGAACGTTTTGTGTATTAATATTGGTGACAATTCGTTTTACCCTCATTTTCAAAACCTCGATTCAAATAATATATTTCCCAATGAGGAAGCCTCGCCCTTATTTCACATTATCATCTAGTACCACGTTATTCAATCGACAAAAAGGCCAACCAGAAGATTCTGGCTAGCCTGTTAATACAAAAGTAGGATGCACCCCTTATGAAATTTAAAATTTAGTTAATAATAAGAAATTATTCAGATGAAACCTATGGGAGTGATTCGATGCTGGGGAATGTCATCTTTGGTTTGGTTATCCCCATCTTAATTGGTGGGTGGATTCTGCGCAGAAACGTTAACATCCTCTTAGCTTATTATCCGCTGGGAGTAGCCACCTCTTCTTGTCTAAACGGTGTGGGCTTTAACTTCTTTTGGAATATCCTCCCAAACACTCACAACCAATCATATGCAGGCCTCCCTTTCGACTTAGGTATATACCCTATTGCCGGGTGCCTCATGATATACATGATTCTTGAAAAAAAACGAAGTCGTGGCTAGCAATCCTAATAACCTCTTTTATATTAACGCTGATCGAATGGTTGGCTAAAGAAATGGGTAGAGTTCTGTATTTTAATGGCTGGAATATCTATTGGACTTTCTTTTCTTATTTTCTTCCTTTAGTCGTAGTGTATGGATATAGTAAAATATTCGCTATGATGTACGACGTTTCTAAAAAGAAGAGAACATAAAGTTTGATTCTTGCCAACATAACAATTATTGCGATGCAAGAATATATTGATTCCATTTCTGCTGCCAGGCGACATCGTCCCAGAAAGGATGATGCGGTGCACAGTTAGAGCATAGAGTCATCCCCCAGAAGCCAAGAGCCATTCCTTTACGCAGCGCGTACTCTGCAATAAATTTCCCAACAGGCCCCTCTTCGAATTCCGCTAACAGCGGCGTATAACCAACATATCCTTCCCCAATAACGACCGGCAAGCCAGAATGAGCCGCCCATTCGTGAGCTTCCTCGAAGCGCATATCTGCCTTTTGCAGCATAGCCAGCTTATGTTTACTATAATTTTCGTATAAAAAAAGATCCCATTTATCTGGCTCCACCCAGTCATGCAAATAGAGCAGTCTTAACCCTACCGGATTTCCATCCATCCTCCATTCTTGGTCACACGGGAGCGCATACTCTTCAAATGGAGGCGCATCCTCCCGTAGGAGCGATTGGACGAATGAGCCGGGAAAAGGTGCCTGCTCATCATCAATTCCAGCCGCTTCGGTTAATTCATTCAATACCCCTTTGATATAGAGATGGAAATGTGCCACCTGTAAATTTCCCGCTACATAGGATTTGGGATAGGCTTCATTTAGTGTATAACTTGCTGTCATCAGGATATCCGGGTGGACACTTCTAAGATAACCTACGGCCTCTTCAATATAAGGCTGCATGGCTTCCACCAGTGCCGGTACATTGGACGGGGCAATGCCTTGAGCGGTTCCAATCTCGGTCAGTTGCCCGAACTCCACCTCATTATGCAGCTCTGTGTAGACGATCTGTTCGTCATATCCTTCGGCTTTTATATATCGGATAAGCTGATCCATGGATCTGGCAATAGCCATAAATCGCTTCTCCGGAGCGATGGCAGCCAGTTCATCGCGCAACCCGGGAAAGGCCAGAAAGCTGGGGCTCTGCTGATATTCCCAAGAAGACAAGATGATATAACAGCCATGGGCCTTGGCCTGTCTGAACAACTCCAGTAAATGCGCATGTCCATCCAGCTCGGCGCCGCCCCGGCAGTTATACCAGCGTGTCCGCTGCCCGATCTCTCCAAGGCTGCCGAAGTGTAACGGACCCGGCCGCTTTCCTTCCGCCGTGAACAATAAAAAGGGCATCGCACAGATTCGGATCGTATTGTAGCCCCTCTCCACCGCTTCCTTAAATCTTGCCTCAAGGTCGCTATAAGGTTCCCCCGGTAAGGTCATGGTGTACCAGGAAAAATCCCACATCGTGATGGTCAGTTTGCGCGGCAACTCCCTATGCCCTACATCCATTATCATTACACCCTCCTTTTTGTTTGTAGCAATACAGGTATATTCTCTGTAATACGGTCAATGGACAATATCTCTCCATCTCTTTGATGATGGAGCATTAAGGTTGAAATCCTTCGCGCAGTTGCCGAGGATACCGTCTATGAACCATCGCCCCTTGATGATTAGGCTCCATTTCCAGAGCCAACTCAAGTTCGGTTTTGGCTTCTTCGTCATGGCCAAGCCCCAGAAGCCCCAAGCCTCTCATGTACCGGCAATGGATTACATTGCGCCGGTTCAGATCATCCTCAAATACCAGGAAATCCGGCAGGGATACCGCAAAATAATCCATTTTGATGTCGTCAAAAATATGCTTTTCAGCATAATCAATCAGTTTATTAAAACGGCGCTTAGCTTCTTTCACGTTACGGAGCTTCAACCAGGCCAACCCTTGGTAAAAAATCATTTCTGGCGGCTGATCGTTATAGAATAACGCACTTGTCGGCTCGGCTAGACCCTGTGAAGCTATGGTGTAACTAGCGCTGGCTTCTGATTCCCGCTGCAGACCTTCGTAGGCCATGCCGAGATAATAATAAATATTATTCTCCTGAGTTCCTTCTAACTTACCTTCTCCCAGATTCAATGGATAGACTAATGCTTGTTGTAAATGCTGAACTGCTGCTTCATAATGACCGTTTTGCAGCGCTTGTTTACCAAGCTCGGTATGAGCCAACTTATATTGCCCGGTCACTTTCCCCTCTCCACCCTCCCACGGATGGAAATTGCGCAGAGACAAGGCAGCGATTGCCTCTTGATAACGTTCAAAATTGTTTAACAGGGTTACGTATTCCACATACAGATCATCTCGCTTCTCAACCAGATCTCGCCTCTCTTCAAGGATATGGAGGCGTTTGTCTGTTGACCACGCAAGCTTCTTACGCAGCTGATCCAGTTCAAAGAAAATACGACCATCTTCCGGTGCACAAGCAAAGGCCTGTTCAAGCGAAGCTAGGGCCGCTTGCGGATTGTTCTGTTTGTTATAATAGGCCAACCCCAAGTTTCGGTGTACCGTCGGAAAATCATCCCGCAGTTCACGGGACTTCTCCCAGCTCGCAATCGCCTCGATAGGCCGTTTTTTGTCGTAATAAAAGTTTCCGAGATAGTAATGAGCCTTGTCGTCCTGCGGATTAGCATGAACTGCACTTACCAGTAGCTGAAGTTCATACAAGGTGTTCGGGAAACAATAGGTTGGGTTGGCCAATTGTCCCTTACGGCGAGCTTCTTGAGCATGTTCATGTTGTCCGGTACGTTCATATAATTCAGCTAGTGCATAATGCAGCATCGGATAGACTGAATTCTCCAGGTCCACTATGCTTTTCCCTACTGCAATGGCTTCTTCATAGAAACCACTGTCCATATAGTCTGCGATGACATTCAGATAGTTATGGGCGTCATTTCTCATCAATTGCTGCAATTCAATCAGAATACCTTGTGCAGCATCCTTGTCTCCCATAGCTGTATGAGCCAAAGCCAACTCATTATAAGCTCCAAAATCCGCAACATCCAATTCAAGGGTTTCAAGCGCACAGGCCTTTGCATTATCAATCAGCCCAAGTTTGCGCAGCAATGCAGCTTTCAGATTACGTGCTTTATAGTTTCGTGAATTGCGGATGAGTGAACGATCAACTTGCTCCAGAGCCTCCGTGTACTGGCCTTTCAAGCTGGAAATCTGAGCAAGTGAGAAGTACCCTGCATCCTGCCACGCTGCCGACCATACCGATTTGTGAAAAGCAGTAAAAGCCTCATCCAAACGGCCTTGACCACGAAGTGCTACTCCCAGCTGATAGTAGGCCTCGCTGTCATATGGGTTCGGATTGCGCCAGGTCAACCGCTCAATCGCTTTGCGGAAATACTGTTCGCTGTCTATATATAATCCACGACGAAGCAGTAAAGTTCCATATGCTACATTCAATCGGATATCACCGTTATCCCGCTTCAATCCTTCCAGATAGTACGCTTCAGGCTCAAACGTAGCATGCCGATATTGCTCCAGATGCTGGCCTGCCAGATACAGTTCTTCGGTCGAACGCAGTTCTTCTGGTGCTGTCAGTGGTTTAGCAGCATCAGGGATCTGTTCAATATCCGGACGTTTCGGTTGATAGGAAATCAGCACTCTGCCTTCCCTATTTCGAACCAAAAGCTTCAGATCATGCTCCTGCTCCCCGCTCTCCAGCGGAATAACCTTCTGATATACATCTATAGGGGACAATTCAATGGTTTCCTGCAAATACCGGGTTGCTGCCCCACTCAACTCCACAACGGCATGTTCGAGTTTAGATGTTGCATATACCTTGATCACTGCCTCTCCCGCTTCAGCATCAACTTCCAGATTGATGGCTGCTTCGATGGAGGCGTTTTTTACGACACCGATGTTTTTGTAAGGCATGAAATACTGGGTGAAGGTCTTCTCCTCATAGGGCTGTAGCCAAGTGAAGTCGGGCTGATTATCTGTGTACACCCCAGTCATAAGTTCAATGTATGGACCATCTTCATCCGTCAATTGACGGTCCCACGCCTGACCGAACTCTCCATTTCCCCAGGTCCATTGTTTCTTGCCGGGAGAAATATGATGATTCGCCACATGCAGCAATCCGGCCTCTACGCCGTGATCATATGCTCCGACGAAATTATAATCGGATTTATAAGCCATGTACGAAGTCGGAACCGGGATGTTCTTATACCGGGAAATATCAATGCCTTCCGAGTAATCCTGTTTGTAATAAGTTCCGGTAGCGATAGGAAAACGCGAAACATCCCTTTTGCCATGATCAAATACAGCCGTTACGTCTGGCGGAAACACGGATTGCGTATATTCATTAACCGCTACGGCCGGATTTGCCCACCACAGGAAGGTCTGCGGCTCAGGTGTCCGGTTGTATAATTGAGCATGGATCTCCAAATAGGCCTTATCCGGATAGAGTTTGAAGGATGCAGTGACTTTTGTGCCGTACATCCGGTCAATCTCACTAACCCATACTGTAGCACTGCCATTGTCAGTTACTTCGTATTTGTATTCAACCGGACCAAATGTATTAGGACGGTGATGCTGGGGCCAGTTAAATTCAATTCCTCCAGAGATCCAAGGACCGGCAAGGCCCACCAGTGCAGGCTTAATGACGCGGTTATAATAGACAAAATCATAATTGTTCGTTTTATCAAGCGCACGATAGATTCTACCGCCGATTTCCGGCATGATCTCAATACGGATATACTGATTCTCCAGAATAACCAATTTGTAATTTTTATCATGCTTCACATCCGAGATACTCTCGATCACTGGATGCGGATACACACGGCCGGTGCTTCCCTGATAGACTCTTTTCTCCAGAAACATAGGATTTGGGTCAGCTTCACCCGCCTCATATGTAGGTATCAACACGCTTGTCTCCCACACTTGTACCTGATTGGATCCGATTGGATCCGCCTTCAGCTTGTGATCCACAGCCTCATGCTTCATGTTAGAACTGCCTCCCTTGTCTTGATAGTTATACTGTATATTCTGTCAAGGAAGGTTCCAATTGACGAAATGCGGGAAGTGATGGATTATATTCTTATTCGGATTATGAATTACGGGGGTAACTGGAATGAGTCCTGACCACATACGCAAGCGTGAAGGATTTCTAGAGGAGAAGCTATACGTACTTCCAGAATACTGGATGAAAGAACTGGAACAAGAAGAACTAACCTCTACCTTATTTATTACGGACATCGGCTATTTCTCTAACGCTCAATATCATTTCAGGGAGCGCCTGGAAGGCAGCCCCTCGCATATTTTCATCTTTTGCGAAGCGGGAGAAGGCTGGGTTGAGCTGAATCATGGAGAACGAATACTCATGCAGCAAGGAGATATGATAATAATCCCACCCGAAACTGCACATCGTTACGGGGCAATGCAGGAGAATCCATGGAGTATCTTCTGGTTTCATTTCAAAGGCAGCCATGCGAATAGATTGGTGAATATGTTTGGTTTGTCTAACGCATCACTCGCTTTATCCCCAAGCGGCAAGGCCCGTTTAATGGAATGGTTCGCACCCACCTATGAAATGCTGGCCGAGCGGACATATGCCCTGACTACCCATGTACATGTGGCCCAAACTACAAGACAGTTGCTCTCCGGAATTGGCTTAAATGCCGTCAAATCGGCACAAGAGAAGAAACGTGAAACTTATCTGGAACAGGCGATTCAATACATGAATGTTCATATGAGTGGCTCTATTTCTCTTACGGAGTTGGCTAATCATGTCGGGGTGTCGAAACAGCATCTGATCTTTCTGTTTAATTCTGAAACGGGCGTCGCTCCGATCGAATATTTCCTTCGGCTCAAAATTCAGCGGGCAGGTCATCTTCTGGATCTTACCGAAATGAGCATCAAGGAAGTCAGCTCTACAGTGGGCATCAGTGATCCCTATTATTTCTCCCGACTCTTTAAGAAGATTTCGGGATTCTCCCCTTCCAGCTACCGGAAGATCCCGAAAGGCTAGACTTTCGAAAGTTCATTGCCGTCTTTCCTTCATTACCACAATATAAAAAACCGTTGAGTCTTTAAATTAAAGTTCAACGGTTTTTTTATATCTAATAGAATCAATCCCTCATATTCTCAATTAAAAGTTAGAATCAGGCTGAGCATGTTGAGGTGTGTGATGCGATATTTTTTTAACGAGTAGGAAGTACGTAAGAATCGCAACGAGACTGGTCATTAATAAAGTGAGTCCAAGTGGGACGGCAGTGTCTTCACCTGCGATACCAACCAGAGGAGCAACCAGGGCGCCTAAAAGAAAAGGAACCACGCCGAGCAGTGCTGCTGCACTTCCAGCCATCTTGGCTTGGCTCTCCATCGCAAGCGGAAATGCCGCAGTAGACGTAATACCGATGGAGCAAACAAAGAAGAACAATGGAATGACCAATGCGAACAGCGGGCCATGAACTAAGGTTACCACCAAAGCTGCAACACTTGCCGCTAAAGCAAGCCAAAGTCCAGATAATAGAAGAGTCTGCTCAGGTATACGTTGTGCTAACCGACCCACAATTTGGGAACCGATAATCAAGCTGATCCCGTTCGAAGCAAACAATATAGCAAATACAGTTGGTGTGACTCCATAAATATTTTGGTATATAAATGGTGTTCCTGCTACATATGCAAAGACCCCAGCCGTCATGATTCCCTGTGCAAGCATATAGCCAACAAACTTGCGGTCACGTAGTAGCGTTCTGTAATTGCCCAACTGTTGTTTGAAGTTGGGAGCCATACGTCGTTCAGGCGGGTTGGACTCCTTCAAACCCCATTTGGTCATTATTAATAAGAAAATGCCCAAAAATGAGAGTGAGATAAACACACCAATCCATGTCGTGAATGAAAGAATGCCACTTCCAGCGATCGGTGCTGCCAAAGGCCCCAAATTCCCTACAAGCAACAACAAAGAGAAGAATTTAGTGAGTTCATGTCCACTATAAAGGTCCCTAGCTATCGCACGAGAAATGACAATTCCTGCTGAAGCCGCAAATCCTTGAGTGAAACGAAACAAAATCAATAGTCCGATATTAGGAGCAAAAGCGCACGCCAAGGAGCAAATAATATAGGCTGCCATGGAGATTAACAACGGTTTACGTCTACCGTGAGCATCACTCAAAGGACCCATAACGAGCTGCCCCACACCTAGACCTAATAAACAAGCAGTAAGACTAAACTGAACAAGTGAAGCGCTTGTATTGAAATTCTTTGCAATCTCAGGAAATGCCGGTAAATACATATCAATCGTAAATGGACCTAACGTTGAAAATAAACCCAGCAACAAAGCCAGGCCAAATACATTCCAATTTTTACTCTTTATCATTGTTGATTAAATCTCCAATTCATTACGTAATTTAGTTTATTTGAATCGTCATTACAATCCATTATGCATTACCTATCCCCCGTCCACACCCCACATCTATTGATCCTAACAAATTGTAACTGCCCTACTCCAGAAAAGCCACTTATTTTTCTTTCCTATTCGGAGTATAAGACATAGAGTTAACTGTAAGTCAAATCATTTATCTTAAAAAAGAGTTTGGGCTTAACCACTGGATTCGCTTATTCGCTTCATGTTGGAAACCAAAGTTCGCTTAAAAAACAATAATAAAACCCCCTACAAGAGCAAATTATAGTTTTGCTTTAGGTAGGAGGTTAATATTTTATGTGCAGGGTATCCCATAAGATGAGCTAATTCCTAGTTGATCCCCGCAGGGCCGTCATCTATGAGAATCATATAGTCGAATTTCGTACACTTCTGCCCGATCACCACCGTGCGTTTCCTTGATAATGACCCTAATCCGTTTTGAATGTATCCGATTCTCAAGGCGATGAATCTTTTTGCGAGTAAGGTTATGGCTATCACCAGCAAAACGTTCCCATTCCCCGTTAATATATGCCTGCACCTCATAGCTCTTAACCAACTCTGGAATGATCAGAAACGGTGTCTCGTGATGATGCAAATTGATCAAATCCTCATTAACATCGTCATTAAAGGTAAGGTGAATTTCCCGAATATCCACTGGTTCTGGAAGGTTGACTTCAATCCACTCTTCACGGCCATTAGCGATGGGTTCCGATATCCACAGCTGTGGACCGCCAAACGGGCGGACATAGCCGTTGATGACTTTATCAGGTGAATACGCGCCAGTCTCAACTGCAAAACAGAATGGCTTGCGGACAAGGCGCTTCATCGACCATTCAATAATGGGCTGATTCGGCTGATGATCCTCCAGATCGGAGCTGACTATTGGCTTGACTCCTCGCTCAAAGGCAAGGACACCGCTGATCGGGACAGCTGATGTGTAGAGACTAACTGCTTCATTCGCCCGAACAATGACAAATACATTACAAGGATCGCCTCCAAACATTGCACTGTCTGCAGGCACATCCAACCATTGTTTTTCACCTGCATCGACTTGGATGTCTACAGCTTGCTTGAAGTTTGCCGGTACATAATTCTCATGGCGACCTGTATCCCACAGTTCTATAGTCAGACTTGTCGCTTCACGGGCAGAAACCAACAGAGTAAATCCTTCAATTCCCCCCTCAGTCGGGAACAGCCATCCAACGTCAGCGACCAGCCGGTACTCCTCGGAAGGTTCGTTGATCAAAATTCGACTCATCGTGCTTGATGCCGTAATGGTCCCCTTTCTCGCGAGGTCAGCAGAATCCATATTTCTCAGTCCTATAATTGAGGCATCGGTCCGCAACATCGTTTGTTGCAATTCGGTCAAATGCCGCTCACGCAGCTCACGAGGCGTGATGCCTTTGATTACCGACAAGGCAGCCCCTACACCTGCCGCTTCTCCCATTACTGCACAAGTTGCCATGACGCGGGTTGTTCCGAATGCTACATGCGATGCACTGATATTACGTCCCGCAAACAGCAGATTGCTGACATTTCGGGAGTACAGGCACCCAAACGGTATATGATAAATGCCATCTGCATGCAGATGCTTGGAGCCGCTCTCAGCTGCATACATCCCTTGTGGGGGATGCAGGTCGATGGACCAACCGCCAAAGGCGACCCGGTCTTGGAATGGACGCTGAGAGATAACATCATTTTGCGTCAGAATCGTATCACCAAGGAAGCGGCGGTATTCGCGTTTGCCTGGAATCGAGCCTACCCATTCCAGCGTCATCTCCTCGGCCTGAAACTTGCCGGAGTTCTTAATATAATCCCAGATGCCATAAATAACAGACCATAACTCATCCCGAATCTGCTCATTCTCAAGTACTGTATCCAGCTCGCCGCCCCATTCAATCCACCAGTAATGACAGCCGGAATCTCCACTGCGGATCACACGCTTTAGCGGAATTGGGGTTGTAGTAATGTCTTTAGCAAACGATGGGGCTACAAACCGTACCGGTTTTCCGGTATCTTTCGTATAGAACAGCAGTGTGCTGCCAAGCGTAATATCATCAGCAACTTCCGGTGCCCATTCTTCCCCAAACTCATGACGGGCTTCACGGCCAATCCGGTATGCTGCTCCAGCGAGAAATCCAACGAGTCCGTCCCCTGTACAGTCAAGGAAGATCTCACTTTCAAACGTAATCTCACGCTCGGAGCCCATCATCCAGCCTTTCACGCTACGAATTATCCTTGCATCCTTCTCACCGTCTGCTTCTACTTCTCTAACATCCGTATTCATAAATAGAGTCAGATTGGGTTCGGCTCTTACCGCCTCCAGCAAAGTAACGTCCCACAAATAGGGGTTACCTTCCGGATTCCGTTGTTGATTCTGAATGAACAATTCACCCATAATGCCGGTCTCCCGTGCATAACGATTCACGCCATGCCCCGTTGCACCGCATACCCATACACGTACCTCGGAGCTGGAATTGCCGCCAAGTACAGGACGATTATGCACGAGTGCAACCTTTTGACCTAATCTTGCTGCTGCAATAGCGGCACAAATCCCGGAAAGTCCTCCGCCAACGACCGTAACATCGAATAATAGTGTTTCGCGTCTCATTATATAAGCCTCCTTTGAATTAGCCTTTTACAGCTGAACTGGATACACCCTGAATAATATATTTCTGACCAACCAAAAAGATTAGAATCATGGGGATAATCGCTGCGGAAGAAGCTGCCATCATGCCGTTATAGTCAACGTTGTTTTCCAGAACGAAATTTTGTAGACCAAGCGGAATTGTATAAAGCTTTGGACTCTGCAGGAAAACTAGAGCATTCTCATAATCATTCCACTGCCAGGAAAAATCGATAATCGCAAACGTTGCAAGCGCTGGTTTGGCTAACGGTAACACCAGCTTGAAGAAAATTCGAAAATGACCCGCTCCATCGAGTAATGCAGATTCTGTAATCTCGTTCGGAATACTGAGGAAGAATTGACGGAGCATAAATACGCCAAATATCGAGAACATGGCTGGCAGAATTAATGCCCAATGCGTGTTATAAATATGAAGCCAGTTAAACAGGATAAACTTCGGAACAAAAACGACTTGAGGAGGTATCATCATCATGGATAGATACACGATGAAGAGGGTATTACGTCCTTTAAATTCCGTACGGGCGAAGCCATAAGCAGCAAAGGCCGACAAAAAAACGGCACCAGCTGTACCAATCACGGCAATCTTAATTGAGTTCAAATAATAAGGGAGAAAATTATAGTTTCCCGTCCAGATTCGCTTATGGCTGGTCCAGTCCAGCTTCGAAGGAAGCCATTGGCGGAATACTTCACTCGGGGTCTGGAAGGAAGTACTGAGCATCCATAAAAAAGGAACAATCATAAACAACCCTGCAATTAACATAAGGATCGTTACAGAAAGCTTAACCGAGCGTGTCTTCGTTATTCTAAACATAGGGCCAGCTCCTCTCTAGTAATGGACCCAGCGTTTTTGGCCGACCCATTGGATGATGGTAATGACAAGAATAACCGCAAACAGGAACCAGGAAATGGTTGATGCATAGCCCATCTCATAATAGCTAAATGCCGTTTTGTAGACGAACAACGACAGAATCGTGGTGCTTCCGCTTGGGCCGCCGCCCGTAATCGCTTGGATGAGAGAGAAGGATTTGACCGTCATAATCAGCCCCGTAATCAATAGCATAAATGTCGTTGGACTAACAAGCGGCCATACAATCCTCCATGTAATAGTTGCTTTCCCTGCACCGTCAATACGTGCCGCTTCAAGTTGCTCAGTCGAAATCTCCTGCAGGGCTGCCAGATAGATAATCATGTTGTAGCCTAACATAAACCATATTTGCACGACGTCAATGGCATACATCGCCGAATTCGAATCAGCGAACCAGCCTGGAGGCGATACAATGCCGATAAAGCGAAGCACTTCATTAATCGGCCCCTGGGACGGCTGGAACAGCAGCATCCATACAAAAGCAACAGCAACACCGCTAGAGATATATGGCAGGAAGAACATGCCTCTAAGCAATCCTTTCAAATACACGCTCCGGTTAAGCACAAGAGCAACGAGAAATGCAATTGCCAATGAGACCGGAACGGACATCAGGAATATGATCGTATATTTGATTGAAGCATAGAACTGATCATCACCAAAAAGGCGTTTGATATTATCTAATCCGGTGAACGTCCAATTCGGATTGGCGAATTGATAGTCCGTGAACATCATAAAGAAGGAGTACAAGGCAGGCAGAATAAAAAATGCGAGGATACCGAGCATATTAGGCAAAATAAATACGTAGCCCACCCAGCCTTGTTTCCGAATCCAGCTGTTCCTTTTCACAGAAAACGCCGCCTTTCTTCTCGTATGGAACTTTTTAAATACAGCAAAGAGAGAAGACGGAAGCGAAGAATCCTTCTTCTCTCTTAAGGATATTGTCAATATTCGATTATTTGATTATTTGATATATTCCTGATGGCGTTTGGCCATATTCTTAAGCGTTGTATCGATATCCTGCTCATTCAGGAAGTATTTCTCGTATTCTTCCTTGCGGGCATCCAGCGCCTGCTGCGGTACATTTAGCTGGAATGATGGGAACTCTCCAAACACAACGCTATTCATCGACTCTGTATCGTATTTGTCTTCAACACCCTTGAGCAGCAGGTCCATTGCCTGCTTGTTATCAACGCTCTTCGAGGATGGAAGGCGTCCTCCGCTTGCCATCGGCAACATTCCGCCGTCCGCATACCACTTTGCGAATTTCCATGCCGCATCCTGATGCTTGGATTTCGCATTAACGGAGAGCATATCACCTAAACCGCCAGCATATTTATAATCCTTCTGATCGGCAGATACTTTCGGAATTGTAGCGAATGCGATTTTGAAGTCATGCGGAAATTCCTTCAGGTTATTGGCGTTGCGGAAAATAAATTCTCCTGCGGCTAACATAGCTGCTTCCCCTTTGAGGAACATTGTGTCTACCGGCATCTTGCTTGTTACTTGTTCTCCATATTCGGGTGTCGATTTGTCCACAAACATCATGTCATGCACGATTTGAAGCTGCTTTTTCCAAAGTTCATTATTGAAGTTAGATGTTCCTTCCGGCGTGGTTACATCAAGGCCCGCAATGGTACCGTCAATTGCGGCGGTAAAGGCAGCATCATGTTGCATAAGGCCGTACACATTTGATTTTGTTAGCGCTTTCGAATATTCCCTCAAGTCATCCCATGTCCAATCAACGGGAGGAATCGGAAGACTGGCTTCATCCAGCATGCTTTTGTTAAGCCAAATGAATAACATATTTTTCTTTGTCGGAATGCCATAATACTTATCCCCGATTTTCCATTGAGCGGCGTCTACCCCCATTTGCTCGTCGATGTTGTAATCTGTTCTGCTGCTCAGATCCAAAGCGACTCCTGCATCAACACGTTTCTGTAAACGGTTAATCGTGTAGTTGACGAACAAGTCTGCGTCCTGACCCGTCATGAGCGCCGTATCCAGCTTCAGGTTGCCGGGGTCATCATTTACATAACGGAAGTACTCGACCTGAATGTCAGGATTTTCTTTGTTCCAGCTGTCAATCACTTCTTGAGGTCCAGCCTCGGCAGGAACAGCTCCCCAAAGCGTGAGATTAATGGTCTCACCAGCATTTTGATTCGTCGATCCTGCACTCGATCCCTCGTTGTTAGCCCCTCCACATGCGCTGAGCATCGAAGCTGTCAAAGTCGTAATCAAAGCTACCTTTAACCAATTTCTATATTTCATTTACAGTCCCCCTTATCGAGTTGATAAGCTGCTTGCTACGTCTTTAACTTTATCACCAGCCTGACATTGGGGGTATGAACGGTGTTTGGATATTCATAGAACGATTTTTTGTTCTTTCCGGTATTCGTTCGGGGTCAACCCGCACCACCGCTTGAATATTTTAATGAAATAATTGTCGTTCTCGAAGCCTACCAACCTGCCAATTTCACTCACCGTTTTCTCCGTCTCTGTCAGCAGCATTTTCGCTGCTTGAACGCGGCGGTTCTGAATAAAATGCGTCATCGTGATCCCCATCTTTTTCTTAAATAAGTCACTGACATAACTGGCATCCATGCGAACATATTCAGCCAATCTCTTTAATGTCACATCCTCGGCGAAATGCTCTTCAATGTAGGTAATCATTCGGTTCAGCTCTGGATGATCTGTTGGTTCTTGGGCAGTCTTATCCGGGAACCATTTATCTGCCAAGCGAAGTTTATCCATTCTTGTCAGCTCTCCGGCTACTTTGTCCATGGTTTGCTTCAGTTCCTTCAAATCCAGAGAAAGTTTCATCAAATAACCAGAAGCTCCGTATTCCAATGCTTGCCTTGCATACTCGAATTCACTTACTGCCGTCAACATAACGAATCGGCATTCATGTCCTTCCTTTCTCGTAAGCTGAAGTAAACGGATGCCATCCATTAGCGGCATGAAAATGTCGGAAATGACAACATCGGGCTGTAATTCCCGGATCAACTGCAAACCTTCCTCGCCATTTACCGCCTCACCGACAATTTCAAACGGGATATTCGCCTTTGTAAACAATTTGCGCAAGCTTGCTCTTGCGTACTGTTCATCTTCAACGATCAATGTGCGCCACAATGGTGCTCCCCTCCTTCAAATATGGTTTGGATAACAATAATGGGAAATGCATGATGACCTTCGTCCCTTCGTCCGTCGACTCTATCCGAAGTCCTGTTGGCTGGTTCTTAAACATAAGCTCCAAGCTCTCGCGAAGGTTTTGCACGCCAATGCTTTTTCGTTTCCGGTAGGACTGATTCGCCTGGGATTTTTTGATTCCAATGCCATTGTCCGCAACCTCCAAAATAAGCAGCGAATGGTGGATTGATGCACGAATGTCGATCCGCCCCTCAAGCTGTGTTTGTCCAAACCCGTGAATCAACGAATTTTCTACCAGCGGCTGCAGACAAAACTTCGGAATCAGTGCATACTCCAGATCCCTGGAAACTTCATAGTGGAGCTCGATGCCATGTCCAAACCGTTTCCGTTGGATATCCATGTAGGATTCAATTAGCACAATCTCCTCCTTCAGAAGAATAAGATCAACCTCCAAGTTCAGCGTAGTTTCTAATATTTTTCCTAGCGATACACAAATCTCGTAAATCTCATCATCATCCTTATCCAGTGCAATGCTCTTAATTGTATTCAGCGTATTCAGCAAAAAATGAGGATTCATCTGACCAAGCAACACCTGAAATCGGACAAACTGCTTTTGCCGCTCCTCAAGCTTTAACTGTTCCAACAGATTATTGATGTCTGCGATCATGAAATTGAAGCTTCGGGTTAGCGCCAGCAATTCACCTCTGCCTTGTTCCGGCAGCTTTGTCTTCAAATTCAATTTTACGGTTGTCTCCATCTTTCGTTGAAGGTGTTTTAAAGGACCGGTAACGGTTGAAGAAATGAAGTAAGTCAGCAGCACAAACAGCAGTAGGATAGCTCCATATACGGTATAGAACCTCAGCTTCTGTTTGTTCACTTCTTCAAATAGCAAGGACAGAGGTATCTTTTTCACAAGATAACCGTCAAGCTCTTGAATCTTGCTATAGGTATACATCATATGATTGTTCACAATGGATTGGGAGGAGGTATCCTGTCCCTGACTCTGACTTGCTGCTGTAATGGCAGATGACACAGTAGAGGGTACGTTCTCCCCCGACTTGGATTGAAGCATAATATTCCCATATCCATCCATTAGAAAATAGGCTCCTTCCCTATCGCTGCCGAATGTATTTTCCTCCGTTTTTTCCTGAAACCATGCTTCATAATCGATACTAAAACGTCCATATGCGAATGGTTTTAGTCCGTCGTCACGCAGCACTTCGTAAAGGCTCAGCATCCGATTTCCTTTTCTCTCCCGAACGCCGGTCGTCAAATCATTGGATTTCCATACATACCGTTGTCCCTCAGTCCTCTTCAGCTCCTGTACCCAGGGCTCGGAACTGATGTGGGCATAATTCAGAGAATTTTCTGGCGTATACGAAGTGTAAGCGTTTCCTTTTAAATCGATTAATGTGTAGAATACGGTAGCTCCCGTAAGGAAAAAACTGTTTTCAATACTAGCAAATTTATTTTCCACAATTCGCTTTCGATGGATGGCATCATATAATTCCGGCTTCTGCATCACTTCGCGGAGGACAGAATCCTGATCCAGCAGCATCCCAGTCTTCATCACAAGACTCATCAAATCAATAAGATCGGCTTTGATGCCTTCGAGTTGCTTGACGTTAATGTCCGAAGCATCCCGCTGGAGCATAACTTCCGTTTCTCGGAAGTTGTAGAGAACCAATATGGCTATAGGCGTCAGGAGGAATAACAGAAACGAAAATAGTATTCGGTGTTTAAACGTGCCTGGCGTTATTCGTCTCAGCCATCTGGTCAACATGATTATTGCTCAGTCCTCCCATCGGTGTATACCTCCCAATTTACTGAACATTATGGCTGATCGCAACAGTAAAATGTAAGCGCTCATATGAGGAGTTGGGAGTTTCCTCTTTCCTATGGATAAAAAAACGACAGCCAAATAATTGACTGTCGTTAGGTTGATGTTATTTCCGAATCGACTTGAAGGACTCCGTCTGCTGTGTAATGCCTTTCTCTGCCGCGAAGCGCTCGATGCTGGATGCGCCGAAGAATCCATCGATGCCCTTCGTTCTCTCAATGACATAGGCCGCATCCTCCGGCTCTGCAATGGGTCCACCGTGGCAAATAATCATGATCTCCGGGTTCACAGCCCGCCCTGCTTCAATAATAGCCTCAATTCGTTGTACACAGTCGTCCAGGGTCAGTGCTGTTTTTGCACCAATGGAGCCTTTGGTCGTCAACCCCATGTGCGCAACCAAAATGTCAGCCCCCGCCTCCGCCATGGCTTTTGCCTGAGCAGGATCAAAAACATACGGCGTAGTCAGCAAATCCAATTCATGGGCGATACGGATCATTTCAACCTCCAGGTCGTACCCCATACCGGTTTCCTCCAGGTTTTGTCTGAACACCCCATCAATCAAACCAACGGTTGGGAAGTTTTGAACTCCGCTGAAGCCCTGCTCCTTCAACTGCTTCAGGTATACCTCCATTATTCGGAAAGGATCGGTGCCGCACACCCCTGCCAGAACAGGCGTATGTTTGACGACGGGCAGCACCTCGGCTCCCATCTCAACGACGATTTGATTGGCATCTCCATAGGAGAGCAAGCCGGCCAGCGAGCCGCGGCCCGCCATTCTGTACCGACCGGAATTGTATACGATTAACATATCTGCTCCGCCCGCTTCACTGCTCTTGGCCGTAATCCCTGTGCCTGCCCCGACACCTAGTAGAATTTCACCCTGCTTTACCTCTTCCCTAAATTTGTCCATAATTTCTGATCTGTTCAGCTTATTCATTTCGTTATCCTCCTTATTGGATTGATTAGGAATTTGATGTCATGAGAGCGATCAGCTTTTGTGCTGCGGCCTCTGCAAAGGCTGGATCGTTGATGGCGCAATCCATTTCAATCACTTCAACAATTGTGCGATCGACATGCTGGTGCAGGGTATCAAACAACATCCGGTCCTCCTCCGGTCCGTAGAAAGGCTCCCCCTCCACATCAATTGCGGATACGCCTCTAAGCGGTAGCATTAGCACGGTGCGTTCCTTTGCCATGTTCAGCTTCTCCGCAAGCTTCCTGCCGATCTGCTCATTCTCTTCCACTGTGGTTCTCATCAGGGTTACCGTCGGATTATGCTGATAAAACTTATGATCCTTGAATTTCTCGGGCACAGTATCGCTCGGCCCAAAATTGCACATATCTAAAGCGCCCACCGAGACTACCTGCGGAATGCGATTGTGGCCTGCAGCCTCTAAGCGATTTGGCCCCGCATTTAAGACACCGCCGATGATTTCATCCGCCCACTCCGTCGTCGTCAAGTCCAATACCCCTTCAATAAAGCCTGCTTCAATCAACGCCTCCATCGACTGCCCTCCGATGCCCGTCGCGTGGAACACAAGAACCTCGTAGCCCCGCTCCTCCAAATATTTTCTTGCCGCTGTCACACATGGTGTTGTCACTCCGAACATCGTAGCTGCAACCAGCGGTTTCTTATCCGGTTTGTGTGTATGCTCAAACTTGAGCATGCCCGCTATCGCAAATAATGCATTTGTAAATATTTTCGTAGAAATTGAGTTCAATCCTGCTACATCCACCACAGACGGAATCATGACAATATCACTCGTGCCTACGTATGGAGCTGTGTTTCCAGAAGCAACGGTTGATACCATCACCTTAGGGACACCAATCGGCAGAGCTCTCATGGCAGGTGTGACCAGTGAGGTCCCACCAGTGCCACCAAAGGAAATAATTCCGTCAAATTTACCTTGTTTGTACAACAGCGGCACCAGCTTCTTCAATCCTATGGACAAAACCTCTGTAGCCAAAGCCCGATCCTTCTTTGCCGCAAGTTCTTCTATGACCATGCCTGCGGCGTGGGCGACTTCCTGATTGGACACATCCGGAACAAAGGAAGATTCGAATACACCTGTATGAATCATCAATGTCCCCAACCCAAGCTCCTCTGCAATGCTCTTGATGTAAAGGTATTCATCACCCTTTGTATCAAATGTTCCAATGATTGCGACGGTCTTCATTCCACGGCCTCCTCGTATGACTCTTTAGAAACCAAGCTCGATCGCAGGTAGCATGCTGATTTTTTTCGCTAACAGAAAAACCAGTACGATCGCTATAACTTCATCATACTGGTCCTGTTTATTTATGAAAACGCTTTTATGTTCTATGTTTTTGTGTTTAGGTTAGATCTGTACTTTTTGGGAGAGCAGCCCTTAAGCTTTTTAAACATTTTGCTGAATTGTGCGTAATTGGGATACCCAACCATCCTAGCCACTTCGGATAATTGAAGCTGCGGCGCATGAAGAAGCGTGACGGCTTTATTGATGCGGAAGCTCACCAGATAGGTCTGAAAGCTGCAGCCAACCTCCTTTTTAAACAAACTGCTCAAATAGCTGCGGGAAACATGAGCAACCTTGGCTAGATCCGAAAAAACAATTTCACTACTATAGTTTTGCGCCACATACTCTTTGACAAACTCAACGTAATCATAATGCTGGGTGATGCCTTTCAGCATTTTGACCATAAAATCGTCCTCATCCAGTTTACCCAGGCGTTTAAAATCGCGAGTAATTGCCGTAATCGACTTCTCGGAAGGAATTCGTTCAAAAGCAGACCCGCCAATATACCCCATAATGTCTGTATTGTCGCTATACATGTACTGGACATCGACCGGCGTCTTTACCGGACCGCCATAAATCATCTTGATCAAATCCGGCTTAAGCTGATTGCAGGTATCAAAAATACGCAGTGCCTTTGATTTGGCGGCCTCCAAGGATACAACCTTCCGTGCACCCAATAACCCGCCTTCGGTCAGACCGAGGTGAGCACAGATTACATCTGCTCCCGCTTCAATCATCTGGGCCGCCTGAAGCTCATCAAATACAAACGCCACCGTAAACAAATCCTGTCGATGGGCCAGGCGTATGGCCTCAACCTCGATGTCATAACTAATCCCGTCTTCCTCCAGAGCCTCTCTGAACAATCCGTCGATCAAGCCGACCGTAGGATAGTTGTTGACTCCCGAAAAACCTCTCCTCTTGATTTCCTCAATATAATCAGCCATTTCTATGGTTGGATCATTCGCATTCAGTCCAAAAAGTACAGGAGAATGCCTCACCAACGGCACAATTTCTCTGGATGCAAAATCCATCACCATATCATTACTGTTGCAAAACGGCAAAAAGCCGGCTAGAGAGCTCCTCCCCATCTGGCGAAATTTTCCAGAGTTCAGCATTAATATAAAATCCGCTCCACTCTGAGCTGCATACTTCGCTGTTATCCCCGTGCCTGTTGAGACACCGATGATGTGATTCCCCTCGTACAGCTGTGATTGAAGACGCTCCAGTATGACTGTTCTGTTCAAACTCATCCGCTCCTCAACACAATTTAACAATTTGTAGTTTTTGTTCCTCAATATTATTATTGTACATCATTCCATATAGCTCATTCCCTCCTTCCTCGAACCGTTTTGTTAAGAGGCATCAAAAAAAGCCGATTTCCCTGTTGGGAAATCGACCTTAGACAACGCTCTTGATATTATTGTGTGACAATGATCGGACCATTTTTAGTAAGGATAATCGTATGTTCCACTTGAGCTACATAGCTTTTTTCTGTAGCAAAGGTCCATTCGTCTTCTTTTTGATACACTTGTTCTTCTAAAGTTGAGATAAATGGTTCGAATGCAATAACCATGCCTTCTTTTAATAACTCATCATCCGATGTATCGTTATAATTATAAATATGGTCAGGTGCTTCGTGTATGTTACGTCCAACACCATGTCCTGTAAGGTTTTTAATAACGGTTAATCCATGCTGTTTTGCTGTTAAGAATACCGCTTTCCCGATGCCGCTTTTTTTGGAACCAGGTTTTGCTTTCTTAAGACCTGCTTCAAATGCTAGTTTAGCAACGTCGCATATTTTCGTTAACACTTCTTCTCCTTCGCCTACTACAAACGAGATTCCTGTATCAGCGAAATAGCCGTTCTTCGAGCCAGAGACATCTATATTGACTAGATCTCCTTCTTGAATAACCCGTTGCCCCGGAATACCATGTGCCACTTCTTCATTAACACTAATGCAAGTATAGCCAGGGAAATTATATGCACTTTTTGGAGCTGAGACTGCGCCTTCTTTCTCAAAAAGCTCTCCAGCTATATCATCAAGTTCCTTCGTCGTTATGCCAGGAACTGTTCTTTGTACCAATTCATCTCTAATAAAGGCAACAATTCTGCCAATTTCCTTCAAACCATTAAAGTCTTCTTCTGTTTTTGCAATCATTGTTTTCTGACCTCACTATCTTTTATCATCAATTAAATGTATAAGCTGAAACAACCAATTAAATAATCATATCCAAATGGTCAAAACTTCGCAACTTTTTTTAAAACGTCGGCAGGTTAATGAAATGCTCTGTATCCCCCTCTACTTTTTAGTTAAGAAAGACGTTTCTCATGTTGTTCCTATACGTATGCTTTGTGAAACATGAGGTGACTACATCGCCGGGGGTAAAGCGTCGAGAAAAAAACTTCTCTTTAGCGGGTTGTTTGCTCCCAAAGAGGGGCCAAATTGATGGATAAAACCTCAATGACTTGTTCAAACATCGTTTCGAATGAGCGATCTTGGGGGTTCCGGCTCCACTGCAATGCCGATCCGAATATGCCCCAACTGACAACGAGTGCCAGGGCTTCTAAATTTTCTTGCGAAAAGCCCTGTGTGTGCACTTCATTGATCCGTTTAAGCAGGAGTTGATGAAGATCCTGATGCATAGCATTTTCAAACATGGCTTCAAACTGCTTGTCTCCTGGTGTACTACATTGTTGAAACTGCAAAAGAAAATCATATATGCTCTGCATAAGGATTCGCAGATTTTCCGCATTGCATCTTGCTTCTTCCGGGAGTCTATCCCTTATCGTCATTTGAAACTTTTCCGTCATCCAATATTCTAGAAAGTCATATTTATCCTGAAAGTGCGCATAAAATGTTGTCCGATTTACGGTTGCTTGATTTGTGATATCATGCACAGAAATGGAATATACGTTTCTCTTTTTCCCAATCAAATCGTTAAAAGCCTGTACGAACAATTGACGGGTTCTTTTAACACGCGGATCCTGCGGATTAACCGACATTTCATTCCCTCTTTCTCTTGTAATCCACTAACAGACAAAAGGACAAAAATGTTGGGAACACAACAAAAACAGCCTTTTGCATGTTGTTCGCACAACTCAATCCTTATATCCTTTGCTTATGCGACTTTTTCAACACGCATGTATACGATTATGATGGCACAAAAAAAATCGTATAACAAGAAACTCTTTATTGGATTTGCAAACGAAAGGATGAGTGTAGAAATGATTGTTGTTACAGGAGCGAATGGAAAATTAGGTCGCAAGGTCGTAGAGGAACTTCTCAAGCGTGTTCCTGCCGCGGACGTTGGTGTGAGTGTCCGTGATGTGAACACCGCACAGGATCTAAAAGAACGCGGGGTTCGTGTTCGGCAAGGACATTTCGATAATTCCGCGAGTCTTCTTCATGCCTTTGAAGGAGCATCTCAAGTTCTCATTATCTCGTCCCATTCCTTGGGAGAAGTTGCTATTCGTCAACATCAAACCGCAATTGACTCGGCAAAGAAAGCCGGTGTTAGTCGACTTCTGTACACGAGCCAAATGTTTTCATCTTCAACATCGCACTTTCCTCCCATGGACGTTCATGCGGCTACAGAAGAGATGCTAAAAGCTTCAGGAGTACCTTTCACTTCGCTCCGAAATGGTTTCTATGCTGCATCGGCGATGATGTGGATGGGTGATGCCTTGAACACAGGGGAATTGATTGCTCCGGAAGACGGTCCTGTTGCCTGGACCACCCATTCCGACTTGGCTGAAGCCACAGCGGTTATCCTGACAGAACAGAGATATGACGGTATAACTCCTCACCTTACGGCTTCCGAAGCGATCGACATGGATAAAATCGCATCGATTGCTTCCAAAGTCTTGGATCGACCGATTCGGCGAATTGTCGTGTCCGATGATGAATATCGGAATCACTTGACGTCCCGTGGCCTACCAGAAGCGATGATCAGCATGCTTACAGGTATGTTTCAGGCAAGTCGACTGGGCATATTTTCGCAAACCCACACCGCTTTGGAAAACCTGATTGGCAGATCTCCAGTGAATTTTACGAATTTTTTAAAAGACTCGATTTATTAATAACAGCTTGACACTAAAAAAGAAAAGCCCCTTAAGTCAAAGGGGCTGAATATCAGATTATACCTCTTCTTCTTCGGCCTGACTAGGTGGAGCCATCAGACCTTTGACGGCACCCATAAACGGATGGATGGATTTGATCATGCCGTAGCCCATTTTCATGACCGGCATGAATTGCTGGATCATGCCAAATAGCCGCATGCCGCCGCCAAGTATGCCTCCAGCCGAAGCCGCACCACCAAGCCCGCCAAACAGCGAGCCCATCATGGGCAGAAAGGACGAAACCTGCGCACGTGACGCTGTGCGCGAGCCGGTAGATGGCTTGCGTGTACCATTTACCCGTTTCCGGTTCTGAGGACGACCGTTTTTGCTGCGTGAAGCGACCTTTCTATTGGAACGCTGGGAACTGTCCCCTGTGGTCGCCGTGCGCGATATTTTTCCTCCCCCGGTAAGCACCACGCCACCGTTATTCACGTCAGAAATGTAACCGATGTACGTTTCACCACTATGAAGAGTCACGCAGACGGGCCGGGCCTTATACCGCTTTGCCTTTAGGCGTATTTCGTTGGTTTTAGCCATGGATTTTCACCTCGCTCTACTGAATCTACTTCAGTTTACGCGAGAAGTGGACTACTTGCCTGTGCGAATGAGACATACGTGCGGTATTCGCTATAGGTCAATTCATCAATTTAAATGATCCAAATGGAAATATAACTACATATCTCACGGAGCCTACCACCAACAAAAGCAAAGAGCTAAGCAGGACATATGCCGCTTAGCTCCTTGGTCTCTTTAAATTATAACTCTACTTATTCAGCAAGGCATTGGCCTTCTTCGCCGCTTCAGCTACAGCGGCCTCTGCCGAAACGGAAGAATCAACAACCGCACGAAGAATCTCATTCTTGATCATCTCACCAATCTCTGGATAAACCTTCTGCATTGGACGTGGACCCGCATATTCCAGTTGGTCTACCGCCACCTTGAACAGCGGCTTTTCCTCATAAAGCTTCTTCATTTCATCGCTCTCCACTGCACTGATTCGGCTAGGCAGATAGCCCGTGAAGGAGCTTGCATAAATCGTTTGTTCTTTGGAGGTCATCCACTTGATAAACTTCCACGCCGCTTCCTGCTTTTCTGGCGACAGGCCAGAAGTCATAACCAAGTTGGCACCGCCTGTCGGCACTCCATACGTATCATTTGCAGGCATAAAAGTCGTTCCGAGTTCAAAGCCCTGCTCTTCTGCAACCTTCATATTATTGGTCAGATCCGCAGTTGAGGAGAACAGCATCGCTGAACGTTGATTGTGGAAATCCGTTTTGGCTTGCGTACCTGCATCATCGGTCGTGCCGATGCTCATAATGCCTTCATCCTTCATCTTGAGCCACAGCTTCACAGGTTCAATACCGGTTTCATTATCGAATGCCGCACTTTTTCCGTCCTCGCTGATCATCGTCCCTCCACTCTGTCTCACAAAAGCTTCATAAAGCCAAATATCAACAGGCATCGAGATACCGTAGCGCTGATCCTTAATCGTTAGCTTGCGTGCATAATCTTCAAATTCTGCCCAATTCTTAGGTCCAGCAGGATCAAGGCCAGCCTCCTTCAGCATCGTACGATTAAAGTACAGGATCGGGGTACTGCGTAAATAAGGAAGAGCATACAGTTTATCATTCACATAGGAATTCCCCATTAGCCCTTGAATGAAATCTTCCATATCCAGCTGATCCTTCTCAACAAAAGAAGTCAACTCCTGCGTCATGCCTGATTCCGCAAACACACCCACTGAAGCAATTTCATTTTGCCATACTTCGGGGGCATTGCCCGCTGCAAAAGCAGCTTGTGCCTTAGAATGCTGATCTGCATACGTCCCTTGATATTCCGCCTTCACGATCACTTCATCTTGGGATTCATTAAACATCTTTACCAAGTTCTCATTGTTCTCGGCGATCTTGTCTCCCCAAGAGTACCAATATGTAATCTCTATTGGTTTGTTGGCCGTATCATTGGTATTGCTCCCGGAAGCAGATCCGGTTGAACCATCAGAGTTGGAAGCTCCACAAGCAGTCATCGTAAGCGCAAGCGTTGCCGCTAACAAAACAGATCCAAATTTTTTCATGAATAAACCCTCCTGTTAATCTGATTATTTAACACCCGAATAGACAAATGCTTTAATAATTTGACGTTGTCCAAATAAGAAAACAATAAGAATCGGAACGACCAAAATCATGTTTCCAGCCATCAAAATATGCCAGGCAGCTCCTCCGTCAACCTCGCGCAGCTTAGAGATCCCGATCGGAAGCGTTCTTGCTGCATCGGAGGTTGTCATCACGAGCGGCCAGAAATAATCATTCCAGTGTGCAATGAAGCTGAACAATGCAAATGTTACTAACGTAGGACGCGCCATTGGCACCATAATCTTAAGAATGATTTTCCATTCTGGCGCCTGGTCAAGTCGCGCCGCTTCAATAAGCTCTTCCTGTACTTGCTTGAAGGACTGCCTGAGCATAAATATGCCAAAGGCGCTGGAAGAGAAGGGCAAAATGAGTGCCAGCAAATTGTTAATGAGTCCCCACTTGCTCATCAACAAATACACAGGTAGGAAGATGAGCTGACCAGGAATCATCAAGGTCACCATCGTTATTCCGAATAACAGCTTGTCTCCTTTGAAGGAGTATCTTGCAAAAGCATAGGCTGCCAATATTATCGTCGTGAATTGAAGAACGAGTATGCTGACCGATACAACAACGCTGTTCATTAGATATTTCAAAAAAGGCCCCGATTCCCACGCCGCTTGGAAATTGCTCCACATCACCTTGGAGGGAATCCACTTGGGTGGAAAAATCACCGTCTCCGGGTAAGACTTCAAAGATGTTGAAATCATCCATAGAAAAGGGATAGCAAAAATCGCAACCAATGCTATTGTGGCAGTAATATTGAGCGTACGCAGCAATGACTTCCTTGCCATAAAATTCCCCCTCTCCTCTCTATTGGTAGTGAACCTTGCGGCTCAGCAATTTGAAGTAGACTAGCGTAAGCAGACCAACGACAACGAGCAGTATAACTCCTGCTGCCGATGCATAACCGATCTTGAAGTAGCGGAATCCATACTCGTAGATGTAAAAGACGAGCGTATTGGTTGAATTGATCGGACCCCCGTTGGTCATAATGGCAATGGTCTCAAACACCTGGAACGAACTGATCAGATTGATGATTATTAAGAAAAATAGTGTCGGCGAAAGCATGGGAAGCGTAATTTTGTAGAATTTGCGCCACCAATTGGCCTCGTCCAGGGCTGAAGCTTCATAAACATCCCTGGGAATGCTTTGGAGGCCCGCGATGAAGATGAGGGCGTTGTAGCCTACGCCTTTCCAGACCGATACAAGCACAAGCGACAGTAATGAACTGTCTGGACTACTCAGCCATGCCAGCTTAGGCAAACCAACCATATCAAGCAAACCGTTAAGCAAACCGAATTTGGGATCCATCAGCCACATCCACACCAGGGATACCGATACAAGTGAAACAATATGCGGACTGAAAAGCGCCCCCTGAACAAATCCGTACCATGCCCCTTCCCGATTCAGCCAGATCGCAAGCAAAAGCGAGATCACAATGGATAAGGAAACGGAAAGAAGCGTATAGTTCAAGGAATTGCTTAACACCTGAAGAAATGCACTATCCTTAAATAGTTCAACAAAGTTGTTGAATCCCACGAACTCCTTGACCGGATTAATAAAATCCCAGTTGTAAAAGCTTAAGAAGATCATATAGAAGATCGGATAAAGAAAAAAAATGGAGAATATTGTGATGGAGGGTGCCACCAACACATAGGGACGGAGCTTGGACCAGACGGTCATGAATATCCTCCTCCCAGGACAATCAGCTCTCCCGCTTCGGCCAGCTCGTGCTGTCGAGCACGTTCACCCTTCCGATCAAAATAGTACAGGTCCTGCATAGACACGTTGATGTTTACCTCAAAGGCTGACTCCAACGGTTCCAAGAAGCTCTTCACGGCGATAAGCCCAAGCGCGGAATCCAGTTGATAGATGATCTCTGCTCCCAGTGTCTCGCGTGTCATGATATGAGCCGAGAACTGAATATGCCCGGTCTGTGGTCTGTTCTCAAGCGTCATCGTCGCTTTCTCTGGTCGAAAGCCAATATGGCCAATATCATCATGAAGCTGCCCATTCAAAAAAGGCAGGATACGTTCACGATCAATCACATTCATCGGCGGTGTACCGATAAACTGTGCTGTGAAAACATTATCCGGATCATTGTAGATTTTCATTGGACTGTCTGCTTGTTGAATACGCCCTTTATTCATGATGACGATGCGATCTCCCATCGACATGGCCTCAACCTGATCATGAGTTACAAAAACAAAGGTTGCGCCCAGCCGTTTGTGAAGCTGAATCAGTTCCGTGCGCATCTGATGGCGTAGCTTGGCATCCAGATTCGACAATGGCTCGTCCATCAGAAAGACTGCGGGACTTTTAACCATGGCCCGAGCCAAGGCAACCCGCTGACGTTGACCTCCGGACAGAGCCTGCGGCTTCTTATGCAAATACTCTGCCAGGCCGACGACCTCAGTAATCTCCTTTATAAGACGCTCACGTTCGGGCCGAGGAACCTTGCGATTTACTAATCCGAATTCAATATTCTCCTTGACTGTCATCATTGGATACAATGCATAGTTTTGAAATACCATCGCCACATTACGCTTGCCTGGCTCTACTCCATTGACACGATGGTCCCCAATCCAAATTTCACCTCCTGTTTCTTTCTCAAGTCCAGCAATCATCCGGAGTGTCGTCGATTTTCCACAGCCAGACGGGCCGACCAATACCGTAAAGGAACCATCCTCAATGGTCAGATCGAGACCTTCGATGACTTTATCCTGCTTGAAGCTTTTTTCGATCTGCTTTAATACAATTTGAGCCACGACATTCCCTCCTTTTTCTTCACATTATTGTGCGGCCGATGTTATTCGAACGGATAAGATAAGGTCGCTTTCTTCACCCACTGCATTAGCGACAGGTCCAAAACCCGGCGTATCATGGCAAAAGCTCTGAATATCATTCATGAGATCAGCATCCAGCATTCGTTGGTGAGTTATGACTACTTCGCCCTCATGAACTTCAATAACGCGGTATGCCGGTACATCGAGACAAGCTGCGGTCTGTACATAATGCCATTCTTCTTGCTTAACGATGGAGTTCATGTGGTTATGCCCGCAAAAATAGATGCCTCCACCTGGCAGACTATTAAATACACCCCTCAGTTCATCCTGCGGACGGATGTAAAGCTTATCTAGTGTCGAGCGCGCAGTTGTATCGAATACCGGATGATGCCCGAAGACGAGCACTTGCTTTTCATGTGAATCGGCAAGTTGGCCTTTAATCCATGTCAGCTGCTCTTCGTCCAGCTCTCCTCCCCAATCCTCTCGATTCATTTCCTGGGTAGTATCCAGAAAAATCAGCCTGACGTGAGGTGTATCAATAGCCCGGTAGCGTTCCTGTCCTGTTAGCGTGGAAATTTCATGCTTTGGCAGTGAATACGTATCATGATTACCCAGCACATGAATGAATTTCCGTTCACTTTTTGCAAGCATGGAGAACATGGATTGAAGTTCCTGAGCCGTTCCTTCATGCGTTAAATCACCAATTGAGATATGGTAGTCCGCATCCTCTTTCAGAAAAACCTTGAGCATATGCTCGTATGCCCGGACTCTTGCAGCCCTCATTTCTTCCGTCCCGTGACTCATGCTTGAATAGTGAAGATCACCAAGTAATGCCAGACGCATAAACGCCACCTCCATCTTATTTTGGATACCTTGCGGTTCAAGCCTTCTCCACCTGCAACACATTTGAAGGCTTGGGATAGGCCTGCTGCTCCATGATGAATTCGTTGAATGAAGGCCATATATAATCTGGAACGATATCTGTCTTTCCGATATCCTCTCTTGAAGAGATCCCCGTAAGCACGAGCGCAGTCTTCATTCCATTTTGCTGTCCAAATAAAATATCTGTTTCCAGCCGGTCACCTATCATGAGGCATCTGCTGCGATCCACATCCAATAACTGAAGCGCCTTCTCTGCATAATAGCGGGAAGGCTTGCCAATCACGACCGATGCTTTCTGCTGACTGGCCGCTTCAATCGAGCTTAGAATGGCTCCGGTATCCGGAATGATATCCCCTTGAACGGGACAACTGTTGTCCGGATTAGTTGCGAGAAGAGCCGCTCCGCGGCGCACTGCTTTTGCCGCCAGATGGAGCTTATCGTAGTTAAATTTCCGATCCATTCCGACTAATACATGTGTTGATTGATATGGATCCTCGGTAATGGCTATCCCGAGTGCCCGAAGTTCCCTCCGCAAAGCTTCCTCGCCTACCACCAGTACTTTGGCGTCCGGCGCATGCTCTGCAAAATACATTCCCGAAAGGTAACCTGCAGTCAGAATTTCATCAGGCTGGCACGAAATGCCCAAACTCAGCAGCCGTTGGTAGCAATCTTCCTTGGTATGAACGGGAGTATTGGTAAGGAACAGCAGGCGCTTGCCTCGTGAACGCAAGTTGTTTATAAAGTTATTCACGCCAGGGAGTCTCATCTGGCCAATATAGATGGTCCCGTCCAAATCAAAGCAATAAGCATCGTAAGCATATACATCTTCCATGACATTACTTCTGCCCGCTCACAATGAGCTGGACAACTCCAATACATCTATGAAGCATTCCAGTTCGTCAGTGCAGACCCATACGGACGGATACTCCTGAAATTTTTTCATGACGGAAGTCTCGTTGATTGTCCACGCCATCAATTGGATTCCTAATTCTTTGCATTGATGAATGTAATGCTCGGTCACAAAAGCATGGTGTATGGACAAGAACGTCGCACCCATTTCTAATGACCAGTCCAGAATAGCTTTCGAACAGCCGAAAGTAATGAGACCAATGCGTACATCGCCAGATCGTTCACTGATCTTCTCCAGGGCATCGAAATCAAATGACGTAATTACCACCTGATCCAGCATGCTCAATTCCTCGATAACTTCAAGTACCCTTTCCTCCAGATGAGGGTAATAGCTTCCCATCTGCTTGAGCTCAATGTTAAGTTGAATCTTACCCTTCAAAGCACGCAGTACCTCTTCAAGGGTTGGAATATGTTCATCTTGCCTGATTTCTAAAGATTGCAGCTCCGAAGCAGTATAATCAGCCACTCTGCCTGTTCCATTTGTCATGCGGTCAAGCGTATGGTCATGAATCACCACTGGAATTCCATCCTTGCTGAGATGAACATCCAGTTCGAGATGTGTGAACCCAAGCTCTACCGCCTTTAAAAAGGAAGACATCGTATTTTCAGGATACTTACTTGGATAGCCGCGATGAGCAACTGCTTGAATGATCATGCTCTGTTACCTCCTGTTATATATTTTTGGACAACACAAAAAACCCAGCAGCAAATCACCCTCCTTCAACATCAAGGTTGTATTGATTTACTTACCACCGGGTTTTCTCGTCGTCTCCACCCAAGGATAAATGTATGAAATTAATTAATTCCAGAACTTCTCATGGCCTACTGAAACAAAATCTGCCCCGCTCTTTAATGCTTGTTGTATTTCTTCCTCATACCGGATAAGGCCACCCACAATCAAAGGCTGCGAGATGCGTTCTTTCAGTTCTTGAATGACTCGAGGCATTAACCCCGGCATCAGTTCAACCTCATCAGGCTTATAGCTCATAATCATACGAACCGCAGTCGTTATTGCTGCTGTATCAATGGCGAATATGCGCTGAATGCTTAATATGCCCGCTTGCTTGGCCGCAGAAACTGCGTTGCTCTTTGTCGTTACGATCCCGTCGATGTTGAACACATCTGCAAGATATTGAATTGCTGAGGCATCTCGTCCAATCCCGGATACCATCTCGGTATGCACATAAGCTTGTTTGCCACTTTGATGCAGACTCTCTATGATTGAACCCAGATTGGTAATGTTGCCTGTCATCAGAATAACTCGCTGCACATCGCTTGCTATCGCTTGTGAAATTTGTTCATCTGTCGTGATGGAGGCTATGATCGGATAATTCTTCATGTGTGAGTCCTCGTTCCTTTGTTTGTCATCTTAAATGTTAAAGCTAAAGTATTCGTTATGTATCATTGTGATGTAAACGGGTTGTTAATTTTCACCTTTGCCAAATAGAGAAAGTGCTGATCCTTTTTTCCATCAAAAAAAAGAAAAGCGCTCCCTATAAAGGAGCACTTCAGCTTTTTGGAACTCGTCTAAATCTTCGCCTTTTCCTCTTCCGCCATCGACCGGATGTAGAAAGCACCCAGCACCGAGCAGAGCAGGAATGAGAAGAAAGCAATCGCTGCGGCTTGTTCACGCTCCTGAAAAACGCTGAATACCTGCTGCATGGAGACACCAAGCATCTGCGGAGAGTTGGCTCCGATCAGATAGGGCGCAGTGAACGAGCCGATGACCCCCATGAAGACAAAGGTCAGGGCAACAAGAAATGTCTTATACGACAGAGGGAAAATAAACCGGGTAAACAGCGTCAGCCTGCCTACACCCACGTCCTTTGCACTCTCTATGATCGATGAAGGAATACCCGACAGCGCGGAACTGAGCAGCATCGTCGTAAATGGAATGTTGAACCACAGATTGGCGATGATGATTCCTTTCTCGTCAAAGATGATGCGTGGCAGCGTAATCCCGACCACCTCAAGCATACGGGCGAGCCAGCCATGGTTGCCAAGCAAGTTGATCAGACCGTAAGTTGCAATGACTCCAGGGATGAACAGTGGGATCATGTACGTTTTACGAATCAGATTGACGATCGGCCCCTGGTTGAAGCGCATATAGATCGCCAGGGTGTAGCTGACCAAGATCACGGCAACGCACGTAATGGCAGTCACCCGAAGGGTAAATACGATATTGCTGCGCATCCCCTTATCAGTGAACAGATACGTATAGCGGCTTAGATCGTATCCGCCCGAACCGTTGCTCAGGCTCATGATAAAGGATTGAACAATCGGGATAATGACGACGATCAACAGGATGGCGAAGGAGGGGAGCACCATCGCCAGGCCTGTGATCGACTGTCTGGCTTCCTTACTCATTTCGCGGCAACGTCGCTCTGCCAGCGTTTGTTAATTTCCGTGCCCAGATCCCCGATGTTGAACGTGCGGAAGCCTTCGGCCACACCGTCGAATTTATTCTGCATTTCCTGTGACATGTTGGAGAGCTCAATGCCCGGGAAACCATTCATTTTGTCAACGATCACTTCCTGCGCTTCAGGGGACAGTACAAAGTTCAGGAATTCATTGATCGCTTCCTTCTTGTCCGACTCCTGGTTGACCATCAGGTACGTTGGTCCGCCGTTGAAGCCCGGCGTGATCTGCTGCATCTTAATTGTATCCGGCAACAAACCTTCGTTCAGCTGCTGCAACACCATGTCGGACCAGGCCGGAATTAAAGACACTTCGCCATTCATCAACAGATCCAGCGTGCCCTGGTTTTTCTTCGGATAGATGCCCTGCCCGTAGACATAAGGTCCGATTTCTTTGAGCGTGTCGAAACCGCCATCCCACTTCTCCATGATCGCCGGATCAGAGTTGTGGATGTCCTCTTCTGGCAGGTCCTTGTAGACAAGCGTCTGCACGAACGAGCTGCCGGAACCACCCGTTGACGGATCATTGTAGGCGAACTGCTCAGGATTGGCTTTGATCCACTGCAACAGCTCGTCCAGCGTAGTTGGCGGATTGGAGATTTTGCTACTGTCATAGGCCAGAACCACGGCGGACGAGCGATACGGAACAGCGAAGTTGTCCACATCCTTCATCGTGTCTGTGTTGACTTTGCTCAGGTTAGGAATGTCCTTCTCATTCAGTTGCTCCCAGATACCATCCTTTGTCCCCTGCGCGACGGAGGTGATTCCGTCCTCATACAAGTCGATGTCTCCGGAGCCCTTACCGGCTTTCTTGGCGGCCACGATCCGGTCGTAGGTCGGCTCAGCGCCAGTACCGGACGGGATATAGACCAGATTCACGTCGATATCCGGATGCTGTTTCTCAAACATTGGCTCCAGCGAATCCCACAGATCCTTGACGTTCTGAGAGCCCGTAAAGTAGAAGTTAAATTTCACCTGATCGCTCGATGCAGCAGCGTTCCCCCCGGTGGTGGCGGTGGTGCTTTTAATTTCGCTTCCGTTTCCACACCCGGCTAGCAATGACACTGATAATCCCACAACAGTCAACAATGATAAAAATGGCTTTTTCATACGCATATCATTCACCCTCCTCAGTTCGATTCATCGACCGGGAATCCGGTCATTTTCGAGATCGAGACGCCGACGTCTTTTCCTACCTGCAGTTGTTCAACGAATTCCTTGTTCAGAAAAGCACGTATAATGCCGAATTCCACCAGTTCCACGGTAACTTCGGCGTAATGTCCAAGAATCATTACTTGCTTGACCTTGCCCGCCAAAGTACCTTCACCCATCGTAGTACTGCTCACCTGTACGTCTTCTGGTCGGACCGCAGCCGTCACCTGTCCGCTTAACCCCTTCTCGTTCGGCAGGCGAAGATGTCCAATCCGGATGCTCTCCCCTTCCGCCACCCCCTTAAGGAAATTCATTTTGCCTATAAAACCGGCGACATATAATGAAGCTGGCTCATCGTAAATCTGCTGCGGATGAGCAATTTGCTCGATGCGCCCGTGATTCATGACGATAATGCGGTCGGACAACGACAGTGCTTCTTCCTGATCATGCGTGACAAAGACCATTGTCAGCCCGGTCTTCATTTGGATCTCACGCAGCTCCTCACGCATTTCGTGCCGCAACTTGGCGTCCAGCGCCGAGAATGGCTCGTCCAATAGCAGTACCGCCGGATTCAGCAGCAGAGATCGAGCCAGCGCAACCCGCTGCTGCTGTCCACCCGAAAGCTCGGCCGGATATTTCTTCTCGAAACCCGACAGTCGGACCAACTTGAGCGCATCCTCGACCGCTGTGCGGATCTCTTCCTTCGGCATTTTGCGGATCTTCAGGCCGAAGGCCAGATTGTCGTATACCGACATATGCGACCACAAGTTATAGCTCTGGAACACCATCGAGGTCGGCCGTTTCTCCGGTGGCAGTTGAATGACACTCTTGCCCTCAATCAGGATGTCACCGGAGTCCGGTTCGAGAAATCCCCCGATGCTCCGTAATACGGTAGTTTTCCCGCACCCGGAGGGACCAAGAAGGGTGACCAGCTCGCCTTTTTCGATATCGATGTTGATGCCGCTGACCCCGTCACCCGTTTTGTAGCGTTTGGCTAACTCTCGTACAGACAACTGCATACTTCTGCCTCCCTTTGCTTCGGTATATCGACCGAAACATTTTTATTTCATTTGAAAACCGCTCGCCAGCACGTCCGCACTCACCAGCCGCTGGGCTGCCACTAGCAAAATAATGGTCGGCAGTGTCAGGATGATCGAGAATACGGCTCCGGCGCTGCTCGGAAAGTCGGAAATAATGGAGTACATGACGATTGGCATTGTTTTGTAATCGGGAATACCGACCAGGAACGTGCCCTGTGCTTCGTCTAGTGAATTGAGGAACGTGAAGATCGAAGCGACCATGATGCCGGGCATCGCCATTGGCAGGGTGATACTGCGGAACACTTTGAACGGGCTTGCCCCAACGTCCCGCGCCGATTCTTCCTGCGCCCGGTGTACATTACGAAAGGCGGAGGTCGGAATCCAGGTCATGAACATCAACACGTTGATCATATGGATCAGCACAACGCCGAGCAGCGTATTCATCAGTCCAATCCGGTAGAAAAGAACCGCGATAGAAACATACAACCCCATTTTCGGAAAAGCGTGCGTCAGCAGGAACGAGAACAGGAACATCCGCTTCAGCGGAAACTGGAGTCTTGCGAAGGCATACGCTGCTGGGATGCAGACGACGATGGACAGCAGGGTCACCAGAGTAGCAATAAGGAACGACAGTGAGATCGACGAGACAATATCGTCCTTTGCCAGTACGAACTCCCACCATTTGAAGCCCCATACCTGGGGCAGAATATCCGGATAATTCCACTTTTCACTGAAGGCAAGCACAAGCAGGTTGACCAGCGGACCCGCGAAAAAAATGGCGAACACGGTCAGCAACACAAATTCGATTATTCTTCTCGGACCTACGTGTTTCCAGTACCAAGACATGTTCCGTCCTCCCTTCCATTCGTCGATTGACGAACAATCACTTCGCTTTCGTATTCAATCAGGCGCGGCACGCTCCCCTCGCCGCTAATCAGGCGATCCAGAATCGATACCGCGTCTCGGCCAATACCAGATGCATCCACGCTGACGGTAGTCAGCGATGGGTGGTACATGCCGGCCACTTCGGTATTGTCGTAGCCCATAACGGATACTTCCTCCGGAACGCGGACTCCGCGCTCCATCAGCACCTTCATCGCACCCAGTGCAAGCATGTCATTTGTACTGAACAGAGCGCTGTATCGTCCCTCCCGGAACGCCACATAATGCTCCTCCATCAACTTCCGACCGGAATCGAAGCTCGATTCCGATGACTCGACAACGGTATATCCGTCCTGTTCAGAACTAACGCCGAGGGACTCCAGCCGTTTTCGGAAGCCTTCCAATCGTAGCGAGTGGCTCCGATGTTCGCCCGGTCCGGCGATGATAAAGAATTTGCGGTGTCCGCAGTCATATAAATGCTGTGCCGCCCGTTCTCCACCAGCTTCATCGTTGCTCACGAGATGCACGACGTCCGGATCTTCCGTCGATCCGTTCACCATCAGATAAGGGATATTGAAGTTTTTGACGTAATCGATGACGTTCTTCTGCAGGCGGCTGACCAGGATGAGTCCATCCACCCGCTGTTCCAGCATATAATCGGTGGAACGCAGCGACATTTCCCTATCGGTCTTCAGAAAAATCGAGTAGCCCATCTCTTCAGCGGACATCAGTATCTCGTCAATGATTCTTCCATACAGCGTGTGGGATACGATCGGCAGCCTGTCACGGAAAACGATGACTCCGATGTTGTACGTGCGCTTGGCAACCATCGCTCGGGCGACGGCGCTCGGCTTGTAGCGAAGCTGCTCGACCGCCTTGAGAACGCGATCCCGGACTTCAGGACTTGCGTATCCGTTTCCGGAGATAACCCGAGATGCGGTCGATTTCGATACACCGGCCAGTTGGGCCAGCTCCCGCAAACTATGATTCAGCTTATTGTCCAATCCCTATTCTCCTTTGCAAAATCCGTCTCTTCCCGGACGGCAATCAGCTTCGCCGGATCACGGGTTGTTATCGAGTCGACGCCCAACTGTGCAAGTCGCCGCATGTCGTCCGCCTCCGCAACCGTCCAGACGTAGATAGCCAGACCGCTCCGCTGCACAGCTTCCATTAGTTCTGGCTGAACGACCTGATACGGCACGTTAATCCCAAAGCAGCCGGCTTCGCGAGCATTTGCACACGCCTGCAACACTGCCTCGCCATAGCTCAGACTCCCGAAGCTTTGCTTGTTGACATTAAGAAGCCTGCGTATGCTTGGAGCGTAACGACTAGCTTTAACCGCTGACCCGTAATCGCAGCCACTGAGAAACACCATCTCCGCCATTCCCATCCGATTCACCAGGACGGAGACCGGCTCCAGAGCGCTATCTGTTTTGATATCAAGATTCATCATTTTGCCGGCTGCGCGTATCTGCTCAAGCACATCCTGAAGCGTCGGAATGGGCGATAGTCTAGCGGTGTTCAACTCCTTCAGTGTAATTTCTGCAAGACTGCCGCAGCTTCCATCTGCCAAAGTGATGTCGTCATCGTGGGCGAGCACCGGCACGCCGTCCTGAGTCGAACGGATATCGTCTTCGTAAATATCTACGCCAAGTGTTAGGGCTGCCTGAAGTGACTCGAAAGAATGATCGGGATGGCCCATGCAGCCAGTATGGGCAGTGATCAGCGGGAACTTGTTCATTGTGGGTATCCTCCTTCTTCGAAATAGATCGCGTTGGTAAAGGCGATCAGTACATGGACTCCTCGTACAGTTCCCCACAGCTCGGCGCGAATCCACCTGCGGGGGATATCTGGAGTGGACTCCCTCAGTTGGGCTTCAAATTGCATTATCTGTTCGTCCGATGAAGATGGAACTTCAAGATTAAGCTCCTCGCCCAGATTGGAACACAACTTCAATCTGCAGACCTGCTTCTGTAGCGACCACAGTCCGGTGCGTACCGAGAAGTCCAGCGTCAAGTTTACCCGGATCGGCTCCTCTGCAGCTTCCCGTCTCTCGACTACCGTTGGAACCGTAGAGCCGATTGCATAGAGTGCACCTCCAGCTTCCAGCGTCAGGGTCAGAAGAGGACCTATCGTTACGGACGCGCGCCCTTCCCGCAGCGCTTGGATAAGCGTTTCTTCATGGAGCGAAAGGACTGTCGAGTCTCCTTTCCCCGCCACTGCGTCGTCCTCGATGCCGAGGTAAGTAACCGAGATCGGATCGTCTGTCTCGCCCTGCGCATGCCAGTCCCTGCCTGAAGTGGCTGCAATCCGATATCCTTCATTCAGCTTGTGAGTCCACAGATCAAAAGCTCGCCGATTGTTCGTCTGAATGGAAGGGAACGTGCCGGACCAGACTTCGATGTAATCGACAGCGGACCAGTTCCCAATCTCGTATTCCCAGAAGCAACCGGTACAGGCCGGACTGCCGATTCGGAAGGGATGAGCAAGCCCAGCGATGCCACCGAGGCGATGCACGTTCTCGATCCCCTCATCGATCCCATCCCGATCCGCTTGACGCCAGTCGGCAAAAGCGCTCAGTCCTATCGTCACCATATGGCCGTAAAAAGTTGTCCACTCCATACCGGGGATGATTCGTAGTCCGTATTTCTGCTCGATTTCCGCTTTGCCACTCAAGCCGGACATCGTGTTGTGATCGGTCAGTGCGATGGCGTCGAAGCCCAGAGTGGCTGCTCCCGCTGCCAGTTCTCCCAGCGTCTGACTGCCATCGCTGTGCAGCGTATGTGTATGCAGTTCACAGGCGAACCACTTCATATCGAGTCCTCCTCTGTCGTCCAGACTTCTAGCCGATAAGCGCATGTATCCGTCACGATGCAGTGCAGGCTTAATGTGACGCTCCAGGGCCCCGGAACCAGCTCGCCCGCCATCAGGCCGGGAGAAGCTTCTCGATCCGATACGTATAGATCCTGCACCTCGTCTTGGCGGTGGCACGCCCCTCGGTATCCCCGCGCATCGTCCAGCGAGAGTGTGATTAGATTTTTCAGGGGGAGATGCCGGTCAGCATTGGCAATCGCGTATTCCCGATGTTCCGACAAAATGTATAGATTGCAACTGTCCTTGAGCAGCCGTAGCGCCTTCTCCCGATTCTCGAGCGTCTTCGGCGTATATTGTAATCGCAGGTTCAGCTTCCCACAGCCCTCGTCCAATTCAAAAGGAATGTGGATATGTGTTTTGGAATCCTGCGGAGATGCATATCCCTGTAGATCCAGCAGCTTCATTGCGCCGCACCACCTCTCATTAATCCGTTATCTTCATGACTTACGTTATGAACGTTTTGCTGAATGTGGGACCGTTCCCATATCTAATACTTATGTTACGCGGAAAAAATCAGATCCGTATCTGCATCGTGTTAATATTCTGTAAATGCAAAAAAGACCGAACTTCTATTAAAAGAAGACCGGTCTTTTTATCTTTTTATCGCTAGATTGTTTTCGCACTGCATACGAGTGGCAGCAGATGCAAAAAACGAGCTGCGCGGAATCATGCCGTAATTGGGGCCCGAAAGCAAAAAAAGGTGGAGAATCAATGCGATTCCTCCCCCTTTCTGTTATTTAATTAGCTTATTTACGGTGGTCATCAGTTCATCCAAAACTTCGCGGTCGCCTTCTTGAATCCGTTCAATGACACAACTCTTTAAATGGTGTTCAAACAGCTGTTTACCTAACCCATTAAGAGCGGATTGTATTGAAGCGATTTGATGCAACACATCATCACAGTACGTGTCTTTTTCGATCAGTCCCTTTACCCCGCGTACTTGCCCTTCGATACGATTCAGCCGATGAATCAAACTGAGCTTTGTTTTTTCGGAATGATGACTTTTCCGCTCTGTAGAAGATGTATGGTCAACTGAGGTGGCCTCGTGTGTTGTTTTATCCATTTGAATCAACTCCTTTTATTCAGATTAACATCCCCCACCCCCCTATGTAAAGTGAGGCTCCTTTTATTAAGTTTCCTTTGACCGAAAAAGCAGCTCAACTTGAGCGTGAGCTGCTTTTTCCGTGAACTACATATAAACAGACAGTCACTTTACTCTTTATTCAACAATTCCCTTATTTCACTGAGATTCTCCGCGAAGCCGATAAACACCTTATCGCCAATCACAATCGTCGGTACAATCTGTTTTCCAGTCAAGTTCCACACTTCTTCTGGATACTTTGGATTTTCAGTGCAATCTAAATCTGTATAGGGAAGCTCATTATCTTTAAAATATCGTTTAGCATAACTGCAGTCACTACAAGTAGGAATCGTATAGATTTTAATTATTTTTTCCATGCTCGATACACCCCTTATCGAATCATTTGATGTCAACTACGAAAGATACAGTAAAAACTTCTCCTTGGTGCTGAAATTGGCCCCATATTTTATAAGTCCCACTTTTCGGAAAGGAAGTCATAAACTCTGCTTTCGGACCGGTCGCTTTTTCGTCCATTGGATGAACATGGAGATACTGCTCCGCATCATCTGATAATATAACGACATGTCCTACAGCACCCAGATATTGCTCCAGGTTGCTAATCCCTTTCTTGGTTTGTGCGTCAACCATATTAAACGTAAGTGTGATGTCATCTTTCGCCGTTGTGCTGCTTATGGTAAGTTCAATTTCTTTATCCTCAACAACTTTCAAAAGCTTTGTATCAGCTTCTATAAGCTCCAATGCTTTTTCTTCTCCCTCCACTGTCACCCTTTCACTGAGCGTAGTGCTCGATCCGCCTTTTGGAAGGATATCTGCAAAGAATTTGTATCCCCCACCATTCATAAACGTTGTATTAATTTTGAAATTGCCGTTTCCATCGTACTCTGGGTGAATGTGGCTAAAGTAGGAGAGGTCTTTATTTACAACGATGAGATGGAGCAATTTCTCATGACTTCGTTCAAAATCTTTAACCAAGTTGCCCTCATTGTCTTTAATTTGAATATTCAATTCCAAATTCGTGTTCGTTTTTGCTACTCCAGATGCAAACGTAAATGAAGCTTTAAGATTACTTGCAAACTGTACGCTACTATCGTGATCACCATGACCGATATGACTATGACTGGTGCCACCATGGCCGTCTGAATGATTACTTTCCTTTGGATTTCCATAGTGCGGCAGTACGCCGAAGGCAAGAATATTTCTTATCATAAAAATATCGCTCCAATCTGATCCTATTTAGTTTCGTATTTTCACACGTTGCAAACGAAGCGCGTTAAGAACAACGGAAACCGAACTCATTGCCATCGCTGCACCGGCAACCCACGGTGCTAACAAACCAATCGCAGCAATTGGAATCCCTAGTGTGTTATAACCAAGCGCCCAAAACAGGTTTTGCTTAATATTTCTCATGGTCTTACGGCTCATGTAAATCGCATCAGGAATGCTGGACAGGTCTCCGCGCATAAGAGTAACATCTGCAGCTTCCATGGCTACATCTGTCCCTGTGCCAATTGCCATACCAATGTCTGCCGTCGCAAGGGCCGGCGCATCATTGATACCGTCTCCGACCATCGCCACTTTTTTGCCATGAGCTTGTAGTTTTTTCACTTCTTCTGCTTTTCCTTCAGGCAAAACCTCAGCCCGGACATGGTCAATACCCACTTGAGCCGCGATGGCCTTAGCTGTCCGTTCATTGTCACCAGTAATCATGATGACCTGAATTCCCATCTCTTTTAGACGACTCACTGCAGCTTTGGACGTTTCCTTAATTGTATCCGCCACAGCAACCATACCTGCATATCGATCATCAATCGCAACCAGCATGGCTGTCTTGCCTGACTCCTCTAAACGAGACATCGGTTCGTAAGCTGCTTTCGCGTTAACTTTATATTTTTCCATCAATCGGCGTGTACCAATCAGTAATTGTTTCCCTTCTACAACGGCCTTGATTCCGAATCCTGGAATGGCTTCGAACGATTCTGTTCTCGGCAGCTCAATATTTCTTTCCTGGATGCCTACCACGATCGCTTCCGCAAGCGGATGCTCCGAATTTTTCTCCGCCGCGCCGACCAGTCTTAGGAATTCTGACTCGTTGCCTTCAGCTAATACATCTGTCAATTCCGGCTTGCCTTTTGTTACCGTACCGGTTTTGTCGAGAATGATCGCATCGATTTTATGGGTCTGCTCCAGATGTTCTCCACCCTTAAACAAAATACCAAGTTCAGCCGCGCGTCCCGATCCCGCCATGATCGACGTCGGAGTCGCCAATCCAAGCGCACACGGGCAAGCAATAACGAGTATGGCAATTGCTTTTTCCAAAGCTCCTGCGAAATCGTTGGGTGTCACGAGGAAATACCACAACAGGAAAGCAACGACCGCGATGCCAACAACAATTGGAACAAATATACCCGAGATTAAATCCGCTACCCGTTGAATTGGTGCTTTGGAGCCTTGTGCTTCTTCCACAACTTTGATAATTTGCGCAAGCGCCGTTTCTTTGCCGACTTTCGTTGCTTTGATTCGAAGAATACCGTTTTTATTAATCGTGGCCCCTATGACCGCATCTCCGGCTTTCTTCTCCACAGGGAGACTTTCGCCCGTAAGCATGGATTCGTCTACCGACGACACACCCTCAAGCACTTCTCCATCCACCGGCAGTTTATCCCCTGGACGGACAAGAACGACATCCCCTACGATGACTTCATCAACCGGAATCGTCAGCTCTTTGCCATCACGAATGACCAAAGCCGTTTTCGCTTGTAGTCCCATCAAGGATTTAATTGCTTCGGAGGTCCGGCCTTTCGCGTTTGCTTCGAAAAGTTTCCCCATAATGACCAACGTAATCAGAACTGCACTTGTCTCGTAGTACAAGGACGGTCCATGATGCATACTGTCACCCATCGCATACCAATCGAGGGTCAAGTACAGGCTGTAGAAATAAGCAGCGGAGGTTCCAAGTGAAACCAGAACGTCCATATTCGCACTGCGATTGCGTAGCGCCTTATATGCGCCTACATAAAACTGTTTACCAATATAAAATTGCACCGGAGTGGCCAAAATAAGTTGAACCCAAGGATTCATCAGAAAATCTGGCATGTACATCCATGAGGTAAACGAAAAGTGAGCAACCATCGTCCATAACAGCGGGAAGGAGAAAATCGCCGAAATTAACAATTTCCGTTTCTGCTGACGTATTTCATTAAGACGGTGGTCATCCGCATTTTGATTCTCCTGCTTGATCATGGCTTTATAGCCAAGCTTTTTGACTTTGTTTTGCATATTCTCAATCGTGACATCGCCCGATGAATACTCCACGCGAGCCGTTTCCATCGCGAAGTTTACAGTCGCATTTGTAACGCCTGGCAACTTGCTTAGTCCTTTTTCGATTTTGTTAGCACAAGCAGCACACGTCATGCCTTCGAGATTAAACTGCGCAACTTCCGTAACAGTGCCGTATCCAAGCTTTTTAATGGTTTCCTCTAGAGTATTCCTATCCACTTTTACCGGATCGTACGTTACATTTGCTTTTTCCAACGCAAAGTTTACGTTAGCTGAAGAGACTCCTTCCATTTTATTGAGGCCTTTCTCAATTCGGTTTGCGCAAGCGGCGCAAGTCATACCTGTAATGTGCAAAGTTGATTGCTTATTCTGAGCGGCTGTTGATTCCACAAAGATTCACTCCCTCGTTGTCAATTGACTTACACCACGTCGTATCCCTGATCTTCTACGGTCTCCTTAATTCGATCGATTGTTATTTGATTTTCATCAAACGACACATCCACTGTGTTCTTCTTAAGATCAACCTTCCCTTTAGCCCCAATTTCTTTAAGTGCGCCTTCAATGGAGTTGACGCAATGTTGGCAGCTCATACCTTCAACTTGAAGTGTAATGTTTTTCATTTTTCCTCATCCCTTCGTTCTGATAATTTATTACCGCTCTTCTTAAACATAGTATACCCCCCTACCCTATAATAGTCAACATACTTTCTCTTTTATTTCATCGTCACTCTCTCTTGAACTCGCTCCATAATGAGCTTTTGAGATACTGCTCATATAAAAGCGTACCCTTTCCATTCACAGCGGATCACAGCGGAATGATTTAATTCAGTGAAATTTAGTATAATTGAGCAAACCCGGTCGAGCTTCGACCGGGTTTGCTCATTACACCACAAATTTCAGTTAGATCCTCAAAATTAATGAAACCCAGATAAACTGTACTTTATAATGGCGTTTAGCAAAATTATAGTCATAGCAGCACAGGTTTGGATGCTCACTGTTACACCAGGACGTTATAACCCTTTTTCCGAATGGCTTCCTCAATTTCGTAAATCTGAATTTTTTCTTCGTCAAACCGAACATCTATCGTGCCCTGCTCAAAATTCACGTGCCCTTCAGCTCCGATTTCATTGATCGCATTTTCAATTCTAGGAACACAAGAACGGCAAGTCATGCCTTGTACTTGAAGGCTTGCCTCTTTCATAGTTTTCACCTCCTTTCAATGGATTTCTCTGCAATCTGTTGCAACTGCTCAAGCGAAATCCGTTTTACGAATTTGCTGAACTTTTCCTTGCCTTTTGCCTGTTCTTTATAAAAATCAATGATGCCTGTAACAGCGCAAATAAGCTGATCTTCCGTGATTTCTGAACAAAGCAATTTGGCGAAGGACGTTTTAAGTCCCTTCGATTCACCGCCAACGTAAATATCAAACTTATCGCGCATTTTGACAACGCCGATATCCTTAATCAGCGGTTCGCTGGTACCTAATGCGCAACCCGCATAGCCGATTTTTAGCGGTGCAGGTGTCTCGATGCCAGCTATTGCTTTATTCAAGGTTTTGGCTGTTTCAAGCCCAGCTTCTTCGGCACCTTTACAGAAATTGCAGGCAATTAGACTTTTGGTTACAAACCCCGCAGGATTCACTTCAAGGCCAATACGCTCAAGTTCTTCCTTGATTGCTTCTCTTTGCTCGATCGGCACTTCTGCATAGAGCTGTTTGAAAGTGGTCATTTCCACTTTAGCATCTGTTCCTACGCTATTTCCGATTTTTACAAGTTGGTTTGGCGTGAACAAGCTACCGCCAAGTTGAATCACTGGGCTTATGGCAATTTTGATTTTTTCAACCACAATTCTTCCTCTCCTCAGTTCAAACTTAACGAATCACTCGATATCGACTACGAAAGGTACAGTAAAAACTTGCCCTTGATGCTGAAATTGACCCCATATTTTATAGATTCCACTTTTCGGAAAGGAAGTCATAAACTCTGCTTTCGGACCAGTCGCTTTTTCGTCCACTGGATGAACATGGAGATATTGCTCCGCATCATCTGATAATATAACTACATGTCCTACAGCACCCAAATATTGCTCTAGATCACTAATGTCTTTCTTCGTTTGCGCGTCAACCATATTAAACGTAAGTGTGACTTCGTCTTTCGCCGTTGTGCTGCTTAAAGTAAGTTCAACTTCTTTGCCATCAGCAAATTTCACAAGCTTTGTATCAGCTTCTATAGGCTCCTGCTCTTTTTCTTCTCCCTCTACTTCCACCCACTCACTGAGTGTGGTGCTCGCTCCACCTTTTGGCACAAAATCTGAAAAGACTTTGTACTCACCTCCATTTGGAAACGATGTTTCAACCACAAAATTTCCATTTGTATTATAATCAGGATGAGTATGGTTAAAGTAAGAAAGGTCTTTACTAACCACAATAAGGTGCATCAATTTTTCATGACTCCATTCGAACTCATTTATTGAATTGCCATCGGAATCCGTAATTTGAATATTCAAATCTGAATTTTCGGTTGCTATCACTGTTCCAGATGCAAATGAAAATGACGCTTTAAGGCTATTTGCTGGTTGTTCCTTAGTATCATGGTCACCGTGCTCTCCATGGCCAGTACTTGGAGTTGCTGAATTTTCATTTTTTTTGGAGGTACCGCATGCAGACAGCACACCGAGGACCAAAACAACTGTTAAAATAAGCATCATTTTTCTTTGCATTTTGAATATTATCTCCTGTTCAATAGTAATTTTTAATATTTTGAAGTGTTTTTTTTATTTTTCCTCTTCCTTACGACTTACTAAAATAGACATTGTTTTTAGCATTTCTTGTACGATGGAATCGCTATGCTTTGAGTCGGCGCTTGCCGCGTATGACTTCAAATGATTCGATATGAGCAATATACCGACTGCGCTCAAAGCGGAATGGATAGCCTCGACCTGGTTTAAGATCTGATCACAATAATCATCTCGTTCCATTTGCCTCTGTACTCCGCGAACCTGTCCCTCAATTCGATTCAATCTCATATGGATGGACAGTCGATCCTTCAGAGTCAGGTAATTTGATTCTTGATTTTTAGGAAATGAATATATTGATTCATTCGTATCCAATATCATCCACCAACTCTTCTTAAGCATTTTTAGCATACCCACCCACCCTATATAGAGTTAGTATATTTTTACCATACCCCTCTACCCTATGTTAACAAAAAAGAAAAAGGTATGAGTAGAGTATCCCATGTTTATTTTATTTACTTATTCATGGTTACCATAAGCTCTATTAACACCTCGGAGTCCCCTTTATTTATACCCATTCCCCCTATACAAGGGTATAACTATACGCCCGTTTGTTTACCCGGCTTGGGAGAGCTGATAAACAGAATTGCCAGGATAGCACCTGCGATAGCGATAATTCCTGACCATAGGAACGCTTGCTGAAACCCTTCGTTCAACGCAATTAACTGATCAGCACCAGCTTGGGAAGCTGTTCTTGATGCAGCAATCGCAACCATGATGGCCAGACTTATCGCTGAGCCGATCTGATAGCTTGTATTAGCAAGGCCGGATGCGAGCCCTGACTCTTCCGGCTTGGCTCCCGACATGGCAGACATGGTAGCCGGAATATAAGCAAGCGACATACCAAGCGCGCCTAGTAGTGAGGCTGGAAGTACATTTGTTGCGAAATTACCATCAACCGGTGTGTTTGTTGCAAAGAGTAATAACGATCCTCCAAGAGCAATCAATCCGATAACCACATTGGATTTCACGCCAATTTTTCCGATCAATTTACCGGAAACAAAAATCATACATATGGCAATAAGTACGGTCATAGGTAGCAAACCAAGTCCACCTGCGAAAGCAGAAAACTTCAATACTTGCTGCAAATAGAGATTAAGGAAAAACCATAACGGAATCCAAGCGGCGGACAGCATAATGAGTGCGATATTACCTGCAGCCAAGTTTGGCGCCTTAAAGATCCTGAGAGGAATAAGGGGTTCTTTTTTTACAGCCTGAATGATTAAGAACAGAATAAATAATACGGCCCCCAAAACTAGTGTCCATACGGTAGTCGGTGCGCTCCATCCATTGTGTTCAGCAGTAACAATGCCGTACACCACCAGTACCAATGAGGCTGTTACGGAGATAGAGCCGATAACATCGATGCTTCCTTTTCTTCGAACCCCTTTTGATAAAATTCTAGGGGCTACAAGCATGGCAACGATGCCGATCGGTACGTTAATCAGAAATGTCCATTCCCAGCTTAACCACTCGGTTATAACACCTCCTAGAAATACACCAGCCGATCCGCCGGCAGCAGCAGAAGCACCCCAAAACCCTAATGCTTTACCTAACTCTTTGGGGTTACCACTAAACAACATCATGACTATGGTTAATGCTGAGGGGGCAATTAATGCGGAACCAAATCCTTGCAATGCACGCCCGATGTTAAGCGACTCCTCGTTCCAAGCCACACCTGCAAGCAAAGAAGCTAACGTTAGGATCGAAAATCCCCACATGAACATGCGTCGCTGCCCAAACAGATCGGATAAACGCCCACCGAGTAACAGCAAACCGCCAAAGAAAATGACATATGCATTAAATACCCATTGCAAATTAGCCTGTGTATATCCGAGCGCTTCTTTGATTGCCGGCAGCGCAACCCCAATAATTGAGGTATCCATAATAACCATAAAATTTGCAATGCATAACAAAGCCAGTGCTTTCCAACGCCTTGGATCCGGCAGAGAAAGAGCTTGATTCATCATAAGTATACTCTCCTTGTATATATCTTTTTTTGCTCTGACGGCCGTCAAAAGCGAGATCAAAATTATTACAAAAATTTCCCTTGCCGACAACTATATAGTATAGCCCCCTACCCTATATTGTCAATTCAAATTTTAATATGCCGGACTTCAATCAGATAGTTGATGATGAAAAGAGTAATGCTCACAAATGAAGTTTCTCTTTAATGGGTTCTTATTAGAGGTTTTGGAGGATCCTGCCCGATAACTAACAAGGCTGCCGATTTATGTCGGCAGCCTTGTTAGTTATCGTAATTGTTAAGCCATAGTTACTTGATAGTTTAACAATTTTTATTAAAATCGATTGATTGAAAATGGAGAAATATTATGTTCCGTTTTCCCTGAAATAATCAAATCACTTAAAATCTGTCCAACTACGCTACTAAATTTAAAGCCATGTCCTGAGAAACCTGCTGCAATGGCGACGTTAGGATAGTTAGGATGTGTATCGATAATGAAATCTTCATCAGGAGTCATTGTATACATACACGTTTTACCGAACTTCAATTCTTGTGCAGAGGGCATATAGTGTTGTAAAAATTGTTTTAAATCTGTCGTATCTTCCTCTAGTTCACCAAATCCCAGGATAGCTTCATCTGGATCGATTGTATCTCCTCCATCATGTCGGCCTAATTTTAATCCGGAACCATCAATGCTTGGGAAACCATAATAATGTCCGTGAGATGTTTCAAACGAAAAGGCTGGGAACTCCGTATGATTATATAAATCATCTTTAGTATCAAACCAGGCAAATGTTTTTCTTATAGGATTAAGAGGAAGATTTAGATCCAACATGGAAAGGAGACTTCCTGACCAGGCCCCTGCTGAAACTACTAACGCATTAGCACTAAAAATATGATCTTCGGTCTTGATGGTAACTCTTTTATCATCATGAACCATGATTTCTATTACTTTAGTATTGGTTATGATGGTAGCTCCGTTTTGCTCTGCGAGTTCTCGATATGCTTCAATGCATTCCTCACATTTCAGCACTCCTGAGGTTGGTTCGTAGCAACCAATGTAATTGTTCGGTAAATTGATGCCAGGCCAGCGCTTATTTACTTCAATGGAATCTAAAATCTCAAGTGGCAATGAATAGGTTTTTGAGCTTGAAATGATATTTTGGATAAAATCTGTTTTCTCGTAACCCACGTTTATAACCCCAGTAGGGAGAAATAATTGTTTTCCCGACACTTTCTCTAAGTCATTCCATAATTCTTGAGCCTTGAGCGCCAACGGAACATAATTTTCCCCTTCACCATACGCGTGCCGAATGATTCTTGTCTCTCCGTGATGACTGCCTTTGTTATGAGGCGGGTTAAAGGAATCGATTAATAATGTACTCTTCCCACTCTTGGATAAAAAATAACCCGCCGCCATCCCCATTGAACCTGCTCCTATTACAATTACGTCATAATGCATTGCAAGTTGCCTCCTTGTAAGAAATCCCCATGTAACTTAAGTATTAAGTATGGCTAGTATTCTTCTATATTACTAATGATATTAACACTTAACAATTGCGTACTCCTGGACATGATACCCAAGTCATAATAAAAAAACCGCATAACAACGCGGTTTTCTTAGATTCGTAAATTTACTATTACTGAGCCGTTAAAATCAGCGGTCCATCCGAGGTGATTGCGATCGTATGCTCATATTGTGCCGACAACTTGCCGTCGGCCGTTCTCGCCGTCCACTGATCGTCATCGATCGTGATACGGAACGTTCCTTCGTTGATCATCGGTTCAATCGTAAACACCATGCCTTCTTTTAATCGAATGCCTTTGCCGGCTACGCCGATATGCTCATAGGTCGGTTCCTCATGCAGGCTTCGCCCGATCCCGTGTGCCAACAGATCACGTACCACCGAGTACCCATGCGATTCCGCATGCTTTTGAATCGCTGACGTTATGTCCCCGAGCCGGCCTCCGGGTATAGCCCGGGCAATTCCCAGATCCAAGCATTCCTTTGTCACCTTCATTAATTTTTGCACTTCCGGCCGAATATTGCCCACCGCATAGCTCACACACGAATCGCCGAACCATCCCCCGTATTCCACGACGATGTCGAGTTTCAGCAAGTCTCCATCCATGATTACCTGGTTCGAAGGAATACCGTGGGCCACCACATCGTTGATCGAAATGCAGGTTTCGGCGGGGAAACCATTATACCCTTTCGTAAACTGCTTGCCACCTAGCTTGGTGATGTGTCTGGCAACAAAATCATTGATTTCTAGCGTGGTAATGCCGGGCTCGATTAGTTTGGTCACCTCGCGGTAGCAGTCCGCAACGATTTGGCTCGCCGGCTTCATTTCTTCAATTTCCCTAGGTGATTTTATAATGATCATCTTTTGTTTATTCACTCCTTAGGCATCCTATAATTTTAAAAACCGGACGATATCCCTTGCCTCTTCGTGAAGCTTTTCGCGACGCATCGATAGCGAGGCGCAGCCAACCAAGGCTGCCAGCAGCATTTCCGCGTACTGCAGCCGATCGGGCTGCTCCGCCACATTTCCGCCGGAAGCGGCATCCCCGTCCGTCGCATGGCCGGTGTCCATAAGCGCAGCAAATGGCGCAATCACTTCATGCTGAAAAGCAGCCAAGAGTGTGGCTGATCGAGCTTCAGGTAGCGAGGCAAAACCCTCAACAGCCAGCTTATGCAGTAAGTATATGGCGTGGTCCTCCGCCCAAAGATGCAGCAACTGGACGCTGGCTGCCGCGACGGGGCCAATTTCTGGGGAAGCGGTCGTTTCGTGGCTTTCCCGGCTGGAATTCATGGCAATCGCGTTCCTAGTGTGCACCGCAGTACCCAAGGCGAAGGGCCCACTCGCTGGCTCCTCGCCCAAAGCGGAATCACCCGGTGCATATGGCCATCCCTCGGCCCGCTCCAACGCATCCCACAGCAGATCGTGGAGCAAATCGCCCTTATTGCTGTAATAATGATATACCGTGCCATACCCAAGTCCAGCCTGAGCGGCCACATCTCGGATTTCCAGTAAAGGGCCTTTATTCAAAAACACATCGGCAGCGGCTTTACGGATTTGCGCCAGACGCCTCAGCCGGATCTCTTCGTTTTGTTCTTTCGTGCGTGGAGTCATCTCGTCCGCTCACCTCTTTTATTTTTGACCTACTCTTATGTCAATATAAAACATTAGCTTGCAAATAACAAGAATTAGCTGGAGGATTACGGAAAAACAGACATACTAAGCGGATGCCCCGGCTTAATATGTCTGTTACTTAACGAGTATATAGCTTTACCACAACATAATGACAAAGCGTTCTAACACTTCGTTCTTGTCCTTCCAAATTACTCGCGCCATTTTACCCCTTTGATTAGCTTTTGAATGTTACTCTAACCAAAATACATTTGGATACATTTTTTTACAAATATGGATTACCAGGCGTAAACGCCATGCTCATTCAAGAATTCGCCGTTATGATGTTTGCCATCTGTAGCATAACCCACGATAATCGCAGCAGCTGCTTCTTTTGATTTACCGCCTTCAGCATTACCATTAAGGTCTGTTGATGTGAATCCAGGCGTAACCGCAAATACTTGAGCCCTGCTGCTTTTGAGTTCATAAGCCATCGAAACTGTCATAGCATTGTTGGCCGTTTTGGATGAGTTATAATCGAATGCGTTTAAAGCAAATCCCGCATTTTGCATATGATCCAGTGAAGCCATGTCGGTCGATACATTAATGATTGTGCCTTCGTTGTCTTTGATTAACGGGAACAAACGCTGGTTCAGACGAAAGTTTCCAAAAAAGTTGACTTCAAAAGCGTTCCTCAGATCCTCCTCTTTGGTATCCGTAAATGAACGCGAGAAAGCACCCGGCATACCCGCATTATTGATCAAAAGTGTTAAGTCCGGATAATCCTTAGTAATTGTAGTAGCTGCCCGTTCGATACTTTTCAAGTCACTCATGTCGATTTGCACAAATTCTATGTCTAACCCCTCGGAAGTTAACTCGGAAACAGCCGCTTCGCCCCGTTCAGCGCTACGTGAACCAAGGAGAACTTTCCAGCCGGCTTGTCCTAACTGCTTAACGATTTCGAATCCGATTCCTTTATTTGCTCCAGTTACAAAAGCGCTCTTCTTCATATGAATCCTCTTTTCTCTAATTTGATTTCATTAACAATACATAAGTTACTATGCTACACTTAGTGTAGGTCAACTATAAATTTTGATAAAAGAGGGTTAACATGTTAACGATTGGAGAAGTAGCGAAGAAAGTCGATATCGCTATCGGAGCGATACGCTTTTATGAAAGAAAGGGACTGTTGACGCCTGCTGCGCGAAGTGAGCAGAATAACCGTCTTTACTCCGAAGATGATCTGAACTGGCTGGTTTTTATCAAATGTCTTCGCGAAACCGGTATGAGTGTGGAGGACATCAAAACGTATTATGACAAAGTAAATGAAGGAACCTCGACCCTGCCGGAAAGAACCAAACTAATTCAAGATCAAAGGCAAAAGTTGCTGGAAGATATCGAGAAGAAAAAAGCGCAGCTCGTTCATTTGGATCAAAAACTGGAGCGCTATTATCGCGGAGAAAATTATTAATACAAGCCGTGTCCTAAAGACAAAACTTTTGAATTCCATGTAATTAGAACGTTGAAACCAAAAAAGGCAGACAATCACGTTTGATCGTCTGCCTTCTTCATTTTATTTAGCTATAGTTCGCATAAGCTAAATGCATTTTCGATGAAGTTATTCTATCCTTAGCTTAATCAAACTATTTTTTAATTAGATTGACAATGAGAATTGTTATCAATAATGTGGAGTGAGTTACTATCGAAATGAGGTACACAACGTGAAAATAGACGTGAATCAGTTAGCACAACATTTTGCACATATTCCTTTCCAAGTAGAAGGAATATATCGATATGCTACAAATCCAGGAGTGACTCACGCTGATTATACTGATTCCTTTCCTGGATTTGTATTTCCCCTTACAGGAAAGATACAATTTCAATTTAATGACACGCCTTATATCCTTTCGCCAGGAAAAGTGGTGCATGGTGGTGCAAAAATGAAATTGGATGAAAAAACGTTTGATAACTCCAATTGGGAATATATCCTTGTTTTATACCGGATATGCAGCTCAGAACTAGAAGAGTCAAGCTTTTCCCATCAGCATTTTGAATTATCAACGGGACAATCCCCTCGTCTATTAGAATTAATTATGCAGCTTTGGCATGTGTACAATCAGGGTGGCGGCATTTCAATGTTTCAGACTGAAATGCTGTTTCGCGATGTGCTGAACGAAGCCTTAATAAGTGTGGCAAATAGACAAATGAGTAGTGAATCACAGACTTTATTCGAACGGGTATCTAATTATATTCATGAATACTACTATCATGGCCTTACCATAACATCGCTCGCAGAACAATATAACGTTAATCGAAATCGACTTACTTACATATTCAGAAAACATGCAGGCATGGGACCGGCAGAATATCTATTAAAACACCGTCTCAACATGGCGCAAAATATGCTATTTACAAGTGATGTGCCCGTACAGCAAATTGCACAAACGGTTGGAATTGCTGACCCCTTTTATTTCAGTAAAGTGTTCAAGAAACAATTTGGCTTTTCTCCTACTGAATATCGACAGAAGTTCATCAATAATCCATGCTAACTTCAACAGGCATCCATTTTAAAGCCAAAATTAAATCAGTATACTTATGGCAGGCCAAGGAAACAACATCATATCTTGAATTACCGTATGCACCATTTTATTGTAGGTGAAAAATAAGGAGGGCTTACTATCCATTATCAAGCGATTAAACTAAGCGAGGAACTATCTAAAATAAACGATAATTGGTCCCCCCAATTAATAGGTGAAATGAATGACTATGAATTTAAGATCGTTAAAATTGCTGGCGATTATGAATGGCATGTTCATCCCGAAACCGATAAGTTATTTTTCGTGATTGAAGGCGAGATGATCATTGATTTTCGTGATGGTCAGGTGAGAATTTCCAAGGATGAGATGTTTATTGTCCCGAGGGGACTAGAGATCAAACCCTCCGCCGAAAAGGAATGTCATATCATGTTGATGGAACCTAAAAGTGAAGGAAACACTGGCGGGACTAAGTCCGCATAAATACCCTACTACGTTTCATCGAACGGACATTGTAATAAATGAAACTAAGCCCCTTCAGCAATGAAGGGACTTTTGCTTTTTAAGATAACACATGTGACTGAACAGTTGAATGGTTTACTAACAAACCGATTTATATAAACAGATTATGATTTGCATGAGCTGCCTGCCCCAGATAGTAACCCACTCCACCGATGTTAACCGAATCCATTAATTCTTCACGCTGAATCCCCATTAAATCCATGGACATCTGGCAAGCGACAAACTCAACTCCCTGCTCAGTTGCGGTCTGCATCAGTTCTTCCAAAGAAGCAACATTGTTATTCTTCATAACGCCGCGGATAATCTTTGGTCCAACTCCGAGCATATTCATTTTGGACATGCCAAGCTTGTGGCTGCCGCGCGGTAACATCATGTCAAACATGCGGCCAATCATTGTTTTGGATACAGGCTGCGGCTGATGCTTACGGATAATATTCAATCCCCAGAAAGTGAAGAACATGGTTACTTTACGTCCACTTGCTGCTGCCCCATTTGCAATAATAAGAGAAGCAATCGCTTTATCTAGATCGCCACTGAAGACAACCATCGTGCTCGCAGGCTCCTCTTTAGGAGTTTCCATAGCTGAAGATGCGGTCTGCGCGGTATTTTTGGCAATTACAGCTTCAATAGTACCGCTTTTGGATCGTTCCAAGTGTAGAAGTGAGGAACCAGACATCGTAGCCCATGCTTTCACATCTTCATAAAATCCTGGATCGGAAGCTTTCACCCGCAGGGTCTCTCCATTCGATAATTGATCCATTTTCTGCTTGAGTTGTATCAGCGGACCGGGACAACTTAAACCGCACACGTTCAACTCATTATCGATACGTTGTGGCTCTGCAGAGATTGGATTGGAGCGCTCTGTTTCCTTTACAGCATGTATCGGATTGGTGTTCTGATCCTGCCCGTCATTATTTTCATCGTTTCTGATAGGAATTGGAGCGGGCCGAAATTGTGCTTGGCGGTATGTCTTATAACCTCCACTCAAATTTTTTACATTAAAGCCATGCTGACGCAAAATCTGCGAAGCCGTATATCCACGTAGACCAACCTGGCAGTATACCCAAATATCTTTGATTGGGTCTAATTCATCTAACCGCTGACGAAGCTCATCCACTGAAATATTTATGGAGTCCGGAATATTTCCATTGCGATGCTCCAGCTCACTGCGTACATCCAGCAATATCGACTGCTCCGGCTTGCGTTCAGATAGCTGATCATAGGTGAACGTTTCAACACGTCCAGCTATAATATTTTCAGCTGCATAACCAGCCATATTAACTGGATCTTTCGCAGAGGAATACGGTGGCGCGTAACTTAACTCGAGCTCTGTCAAATCACTGATGTGACCTCCAAAATGGATAGCTACAGCAATGTCATCAATTCGTTTATCCACACCGTCATAACCAACTGCTTGTGCACCTAAAATTTTTCCTGTCGGTGTAAACAGCAGTTTAAGAGTAATCGCGCTGGAACCCGGATAATACGATGCATGAGATGCAGGATGCACGATTACAGTTCGATACTCGATGCCGAGACGTTTTAGTGTTTTCTCATTACTGCCTGTAGTTGCTCCGGTCATTCCAAACACTTTAATAATGGCTGTCCCTTGTGTTCCTTTGTAGATGGAACTTAGTCCGGCAATTCGATCTGCAACAATGCGCCCCTGTTTGTTAGCAGGTCCAGCAAGCGGAATAGCTGTCTTTGTGCCATGAATGGTTTCAGTTACTTCGATTGCATCGCCAACAGCATAAATATGCGGCACACTGCTTTCAAGTGTTTCGCTGACCATAATATGTCCACGTGTTCCTAGGGAAACTCCACTATTTCTCAGAAAAGCTGTATCTGGAGTTACTCCTATCGCAAGAATAACCAGGTCAGCTGTCAGAACACGACCATCTGCAAGCTCAACACCAATTCCCTGCTCAAGTGCCTGAAAGCCCTGTACACGTTGGGAAAACAGCAGCTTTACACCATTTTGCTCCATTTCCTGTGCCAATGCTGCTGCCAGTTCAGCATCAAATGGAGTGAGCAGCTGACCATTACCCTCTACTAACGTTACATCCAATCCAGCTTCCTTCAAATTTTCTGCCATTTCAACACCAATAAACCCTCCACCAATAACAATTGATGATTCGTTGTTAGATGAATTTATTTGCTTCTTGATCCGATCAATATCTGGAATGCTGCGCACTGTATAAATTAGTGGATTATCCTTACCCGGCAGATCTGGAATGATTGGCTTGGCACCTGGTGACAAAATTAATTCGTCATAGCTTTCTTCATATTGACCGCGCTCCTGGCTTTGTACCTGAACTGTACGAGTATGCGGATCAATAGCGATGATCTCACTTCGAGTACGTACATCAATATTAAAGCGATCAGCCATACCTTTAGGCGTTTGTACTAGCAAACGCTCTCGATCCTCGATCGAGCCACCAATATAATAAGGTAAGCCGCAATTGGCAAATGATATATAGGGTCCTTTTTCAAATATGATAATTTCGGCATGTTCATCCAAACGGCGCAGACGGGCAGCTGCTGATGCACCACCCGCTACTCCGCCCACAATCAGTACTTTTTTACTCATGATTCACAATCTTCCTCTCCAAACAAAATAGGTATCATCTGTTCAATCCGTTGGTCGGCAAGCACGTAATTTACTTCAAGGCCATTGCGCTCAGTCGCTACAATACCTGCACTACGCAACTTCTGCAAATGCTGAGACACTGTTGATTGGGGAAGGCCCAGACACTCCTGCATATATGAAACATTACATTTCTTTTTTCGCATCAACCCGCGCACAATGCACAGACGAATCGGATGAGATAGAGCTTTCAGTAAATTAGCAGGTTCATCGAACTGTTTTAAATTCGTGCTATCAAAAGCTTCAGTATTCAAAATTATCCCTCCTGAATCGTTATATCGTAATAATACGATATAGTAACTGAAATGTCAAAATATTTTCATTCCCCTATCTAACTTCCACTTAGACTCTGTAGAATTTCTCATCAAATACTATTAGATACAGTAGTACCAGGACCTTTACAAAAAGCCGATAAACACACAGTAGATGTGGTGTTTATCGGCTTTTTTAGCTCCCCTTATATCATGAATGAATAATTCCCGTTCTGCGGAATCAATATAAAATTAAAGACCTGATAAGAAAGAACGTGCACAGAACACCCAGCAATAGAAACATCATTGCGGACTGACGTTCATTCTTCCACAATCGAATTGTATTAGCAATGTTCAGAATTACCAATGCAAGCATATTAATTCTAGTATTCATTTCAAAAAAATTAATACACAGTAGAATAAATACCACTATCCCGACAAAAAGAAACCATATCGGTATATTCTTAGTAAGCCGTTTACTCATTTCATTCCCCTTTAAAATTTATATTCTATCTCTAATAGGGTATTCTTCAACTTTATTGAAATACCTTTATAATTTTAAAAAAGTAGGAATTGTAGGCATCCACGTTCATCTCGGAAACGCGGGCTTTAACCCCCACCCGTAGCCGTTAACTCATACTCCTACCTTAATGTGGGAATAGCCGATTATTGCGGTGTTGCCAGTTCCAAGGTTGAATTTTTATACGAAACGTTGGATTCCGATCCCATGTATTATGAGGTGTTTTCCCCACATATGACACGGTGTCATTTTTATTGTTGACGTATGACATTGGTGTCATATATAATTCATTAATCAGCAATTGTGACACGGTGTCACTTATTAAGATTGGAGGATCATATTTGCCAAAAAAAACTTTTTTTCACTTATCGAAAGATAAACAGGACACGTTAATTCAATGTGCCAAAAGGGAATTTTCACGAGTTCCATTACACGAAGCGTCCATCGCCAATATTATCAAAGACGCGGGGATCTCTAGAGGAAGTTTTTATCAATATTTCGAGGAAAAAGAGGATCTGTATTATTATCTGTTGAACCAATCCTCGCAGAGAAATAGTGACCGATTTATCACAGCTTTAAAGGAGAACAATGGAGATATATTCGAAGCTTTTATCGATTCATTTCAATTTATGATTCAGAATCACACCAATCAAGAACACAAAAACTTTTTTAGAAATGCCTTCTTAAATATGAATTATAAAACGGAGAAAACATTTACAAATAATATTTATGAAGAAAATCGGGATAACCATCTTTTACCTATCATTGGGTTAATGAATACGGAAACTTTGAATATACAAGGTGAACGAGAATTGCAGCATATTCTAAAAATTATTATAGCTGTCACTTTTGATAACCTGATTCAAGTGTTCGTAAAGGACTTAACCTATGAAGAAGCTTTAAAAAATTATGGTGAGCAAATGGAACTGCTAAAAAGAGGATTTAAAAAAAATTAATAGATAGATATATTTATACACATATATTTAAACGAGCTAAGGGATTAAATGAAGTATCAAAAAAGGAGAAAAGACATATATGGATTCAGCTTTACACGAAAAAAAACCACCCTATTTAATGATTGCGATTCTTTTTATCGGTGCATTTGTTTCATTTCTAAATAACTCGCTCTTAAATGTAGCGCTGCCATCCATCATGGTGGATTTGAACATTAAAGATTATTCCACGATCCAGTGGTTGTCTACGGGCTATATGCTGGTCAGTGGTATATTAGTTCCGGCGTCAGCATTTTTATTAACACGTTTCTCCAATAGAAGTTTGTTCATTACTTCCATGACCATTTTCACTTTAGGTACAGCCATAGCAGCCGTTGCACCAAACTTTGGTTTATTGCTTACAGGAAGAATGGTTCAAGCAGCAGGCTCTTCAGTAATGGGACCACTGTTAATGAATATTATGCTGGTAAGTTTCCCACGAGAAAAACGCGGAACAGCAATGGGTATTTTCGGGTTAGTTATGATTACCGCCCCGGCAATCGGGCCAACATTATCAGGTTTCATTGTAGAATATTATGACTGGCGTTTACTTTTCGAAATGATTTTACCGTTAGCCGTTATTAGTTTACTGTTAGGGATTTGGAAATCCAAAAATGTAATGCAGCAAAACAAAAATGCAACACTGGACTATTTCTCGATCATATTATCTTCCATCGGTTTTGGTGGTTTGTTATATGGGTTCAGCTCTGCAAGTTCAGATGGCTGGACAGATCAAGTTGTCTTAATCACTTTAATCGTCGGAGCTATTGCCCTGATCACCTTCGTTGTCCGTCAATTGAAAATGGAAACACCATTATTGGATTTACGAGTTTACAAGTATCCGATGTTTGCCCTTGGCTCTGTTATTGCGATTGTAAACGCAGTAGCGATGTTTTCCGGAATGATTTTAACACCGGCGTACGTACAAAACGTAAGAGGTATTACACCACTTGATTCAGGTTTAATGATGTTGCCTGGTGCGATAATCATGGGAATTATGTCACCTATTACAGGTAAACTGTTTGATAAATACGGCCCACGTGTTCTTGGCATAATCGGGCTTACGATTACAGCGATCTCAACGTACATGTTGGCAAACCTGCAAATCGACTCGACTCACACTTATATTATCCTTGTGTACACTCTGCGTATGTTTGGTATGGCAATGGTGATGATGCCTATTATGACTAACGGCCTGAATCAATTGCCAACACGCTTAAATCCACATGGTACAGCTGTCAACAATACAGCTCAGCAAGTGTCCGGTTCAATTGGTACGGCTATTCTGATTACGATTATGAATTCGGTGACAAAAACAAAAGCTGAAGATTTAATGACTGGTGTTGATCCAACAACTTTGACAGCAGCCAACAAAGCTTTATTAACCCAAGAAGCGTTATTAGCCGGAATCCAATATTCATTCTATATCGCTCTTGGCATTAATATTGTCGCATTAATATTAGTTTTCTTCATTAAACGAGCGGAAGTCAAAGATGAACCTGTCGAGGCTTTAAAAAATCAGCAGGGTAAATCTAAAACAAAACCCGCAGTAAATTAATTAAAAGCAATTGATCAAAACAGAACGCAGCCAAAATAAGAAACGAAATTAAAGAATATATAATAAAAATGGAGCCTGCTATCGGGGCTGAACCCCTTTTGTGAGACAGGGATCAA